>JAFGHO010000135.1 GCA_016930085.1 Spirochaetales bacterium | reverse complement strand
CGATATTTTTTTTCTGCCTTTTGTATAGCAAATACCGTGCCGGAAAAAGAAATCGAGACGGCAGTCTATTTTACGTTAAAATAAGCAATTACGAAAAAGACAAAAAACACCTTTTCCGTCCCTCCTATGCATAATGCATAACACGTGACTGAATATTTAAATTATCTCTTTATATTGAAACAAATAACGGCTCATTATGCGTTTTTCATGGATTATGCAAAATGCATAGAGTATATGCCTCATGCATTGGGGTAACGGTACCGGACATGCGGCAATGAATAAAGAAAAATCGGTCTCATTCCGCGCCGCCGTCAAATATTCCTTTTCCCCTAGTTGATTTTTTCCGGATAATCGGTCATAGTGGACATCCGGCCGTTTCAAGAATTCGCCTGAACCGGGCGGCATATCAGGTGCTTTTCGAAAGCCCCGCAGATACGACGAATACACAATCAAGGGTGTGCTATGACGATAAACACGATGCTGGTCAGTCTCTTCTTTTGCCTCCTTCCGATAGCGGAACTCAGGGGGGGTATTCCCTACGCCTACTTCAACGGGATGGATATCGTTTCCGCCTATTTCCTCTGCGTCGCGGTCAACGCCATGGTCGGCCCCCTCGTTTTTATCTTTCTTTCGACGGTTCACAAGCTTTTCTATCATATAACACCGTACCGGGCCTTCTTCGACAGGGTGGTCGAACGGGCCAGGAAGAAAGTCCACGCAAAAGTCGAAAAATACGGCTATATCGGAATCGCGGTCTTTGTCGCCATCCCCCTGCCGGTCACCGGCGCCTATACCGGCGCGCTCGGGGCGTGGGTGCTCGGCATGGACAGGTCGAAGTCGTTTCTCGCCATCGTCTGCGGCGTGATCGTCTCCGGGCTGATCGTCTCCGCCGTCCTGCTCGGCGGCGAGAGCACGTTCAATTTCCTCTATAACCTCTTTATCAAAAAGGTATCATAGTCGGGACCGATGGGTATACGTTACAGGGACCTCCTCAATGACGAACAGTATGAAGCCGTCAGGTCGATTGACGGCCCCCTTCTCATCCTCGCCGGGGCGGGGTCGGGCAAGACCAGGGTCATCACCTTCAGGATCGCCTACCTCCTCGAACACAACACCCCCCAGCGTTCGATTCTCGCCGTCACCTTTACCAACAAGGCGGCGAAGCAGATGTCCCGGCGAATCCGTGAGCTGACCGGGAAAAAACTCCCGAACCTCACCATCCTCACCTTTCATTCATTCGGCGCCCGGCTGCTCAGGGAACATATCACGACCATCGGGTACCGGCCGAATTTCAGCATCTACGACAGCCAGGATGTCTGCACCCTCATCAAGGAAGTCGCGCGGGAGGCGGGCTTAAAACGCGACGAGATCGACCCGTACGCCCTTTCGCATATATTTTCCGGCATCAAGACCGGAAGAACCGTCTGGACCCCGTTGACAGAACAATACAAACACCTCTACGAGGAGTACCTGCACCGCCTCAAACTTTATAATGCCCTTGATTTCGACGACCTCATCGTCCTTCCCGTCCGCATTTTATCATCGCAGCCGGAGACACTCGCCTCCTGCCATGCCCGGTACCGCTATTTCATGGTCGACGAGTTTCAGGACACTTCCCTGCTCCAGTACGAGTTTATCCGGCTGCTCGCTTCGGAGTCGAAAAATCTCTGCGTGGTCGGGGACGACGACCAGTCGATCTATTCATGGCGCGGCGCAAACTATGAAAACATCCTCAGATTCGAGCGCGACTTTCCCGGTTTCAGGGAGGTAAAGCTCGAACAGAACTACCGCTCGACGGGTAAAATACTCAACGCGGCGAACCGGCTCATATCGGTCAATAAAAACAGGAAGGAAAAACAGCTCTGGACCGTGGCGGGTGAAGGGAATCTTCTCCGGCTGCATATCTGCGAAAACGAACAAAGGGAGGGGGATTTGATCGCGGAACAGATACAATCGCTTTCCCTCACCTATGCCGTTCCCTACAGGGAGTTCGGCGTCCTGGTGCGGACCAACAGCCTTACACGCCCGATCGAAGAGGCCTTTTTACGGGCAAACATTCCGTACCGTGTTTCGGGCGGCATGAGTTTTTTCGAACGGAAAGAGGTAAAAGACATCATCGCCTACCTCCGCATCGCGGCGAATCCCGACGACGACATGAATCTCCTCAGGATCATCAACATTCCGCGGCGCGGCATCGGGAAAAAGACGATCGAATATATTACCTCGCTCGCGAAAACCCGGGGGTGCTCCCTCTACTCCGCGATCGCTGCGGCCGTTCATGCCCCGGACGCCCAGGTACAGGATAAAACGAAAAACGAGCTCGCGGATTTCTTCGATCTTGTCGAATACTACCGGAACAAGCTGCTTTCGGGTAAAAAAATGGCGGATTCGCTTCAGGGACTCGTCGAACGGATCAACTACTGGGAATACCTGGTGCAGGAGCACGCGAAAAAGGAAGTCGCCCGGTGGAAGTACCTCAATGTCGAGGGGGTGGTGAACTCGCTCGCCGATTACGAAAGCGACCCCGATATCGTCTCGCCGAATCTTTACGCCTATTTGAACAGGATTACCCTGCTTTCGCACGACGATGATGAAGACGGGAAGGAAGAGAACAAGGTGCATCTCATGACGATTCACGCGGCAAAGGGCCTCGAGTTCGACGTCGTCTTTGCCGCCGGTTGCGAGGATTCGATCATTCCGCACCGGCGTTCGGTCGAAGAGAACGAAGCGAACATCGAAGAGGAACGCCGGCTTTTCTATGTCGCGATCACCCGCGCCAAGCGTTTTCTTTTTCTGACATCGTGCAGGCAGCGGAGAAAAAAAGGAAAAATTACCGATGCCGACATCTCCCCGTTCCTGGAACACATCCCTTCCGAACTCATGGAGGCGAGTCATGATGATGAGTATGTTTCACAGGAAGACGCGGAAGATTACTTCCGGAAGTTCAGAAAGGATTACGGCCGGTAGCGAAACAGGGCCGGTCCGTTTTGAACGCAGGTACCGGGGAAAAAGGGTACACCCTATTTTTCATCCGACACCTCGATGGTTATCCTTTTATTGACAAAATCCCTTATTTTCTTTCTATAATAATCGTCGATTTCCAGAAACTCGATCCCGACCATATAGACCGATTCCTCGATCTTTTTGCACCATTTCACCTCGCACCACGCCTTTATGGTCTTGCAGTCCGAATCGGGGAAGAAAAAAGCGAGTGACATGTTTTTCCCCGCTTCGACGGGTTCTTCTGTAAACAGACAGATTCCCCCTTCGCTCACGTCTTTTGTCTTTGCCTTGCTTGTGAGGGCGTATACACCGACCACGTGTAATTCCGCCCGTTTGAATTTCCGTTTATCGTTGATAAAGCCCTGCTCCTTTATATACGGATGATGGCCTCCCTTTTTCGGATGCGGGAAGCAGGCGTTCGCCGGACAAAGTCTTCATTGATAAGTGTTATTCCTCCGTTTCTTTTTGTCAAGTATCGGATTTGTTGCCATTGCATCCGGCTTTTGGTATAATTAAACAAGAAAGCGGAATCGTGACGAACAATGTTACGGCTTCCCTCTCTGCGACAAACATTCAAACCTGCGATAAACATGGAGGAATTATGGCTGACTGCAATATAGCAAAGAATAGAAGTCACTGCAATTGTACCTATGAACCGTGCAGCAGGAAGGGGAAATGCTGTGAATGTCTTCAATATCACCTTCGCATGAATGAGGTCCCGGCTTGTTTTTTCCCTTCCGATGTCGAACGCTCCTACGACCGTTCGGTCGAAACCTTTATCCGCACCTATCGGAAGCGGGGGAGCATAGGATAGCGTTTTTTATCGCGGTGGCGGTGTTTTTTTAGCTCACTTTTCATATTGTTTCGGTCGAAATAAGAAATAAGGAAAAGTATTGTATTTGCATTCGGAAAGTATTATTATACAGGTATAGGAACATTGGGTAGTTTATATCAGAGGGCTTTACATTTCCTGAATCAGGAACAACTGGACTCATTCAAAATACCCGAGGGAATCGAGTTCGAAGACGGCTCCGGTATTTCGATCGAGGAACAGAAAGAAATACTGTCCCATATCGAAGAAATCGTCTCCCAGAACAGAATTACCGTAAGTGACGACATATTTTCAATCAAACCGAAAAAAAGGGGTGTCCTTTTCCCCTTCGTCCTCAATATTATCGCGATTCTCATCGTTGTCGCCGCCTTTTTGGGTATTCAGTACTTCTTCAACAAGCAGGAACAGGAGATAAAAATCGAGTCTTCCTCCTATTCCTCACAGGAAGGACAGCTGATCAGGGATATCAAGAAGGAAGCGGAAGACAAACTCAATGAAAAGAACTCAGAAATCATACAGATCCAGGAACAGTTGAAAAATCTGGATAGTGAAAAGGCGAAATTACAGGAAACGATGGATGATGAAATCGTCAGGAAACAGCAGGAACTCGAACGCCTTATGGCTGAAGAGATCGATAAGAAAAAAGCGGAACTCGAAGCGCAGGGACTCTCGACGGCGGAAATAGACTCACAGCTTGACGAGATAGAAATGAGTTACAACAGAGAACTCGCATCGTTTAAAGCTAAGGCTGAAGAGGATTTGAGAGAAAAAGAGGCGAACCTGGAAAGGATAAAGAACGACTATAACACCCAGCTTACAACCTTGAGTAATGAAAAAGCGAGGCTTCAGGAAGAATACGCAAAAAGGGAAAAAGAAGCCCGCGAACGGGAAGCGGCACTCGAGCGCGAGATAACGGAAACCGAGACCAGACTGGCCGAGATGACGGCACAGCGTGAAAAGGAAAATCTCTACAACGATCAGATACTCGGCATGTACAGCGATGTCAACCTCCAGCTGAAGGGTAACCGTTTTGATGCGGCGTTGAACAGCCTCGATAAAATGCGCGATTTTTTCAACAATACCGCTATCGCGACGCTTCCGACTATTTTAAAGCGGCGCAATGTCGAACTGTTCATCATCGATTCCCTTGAAAAGCTTATCGAATTCGAAACGGCAAAAGCGGATATCGACACATCGAGTCTTCTTGAAAAAGCCAATATCATATCGAGTATCAGCGCCAGGGTCGAGGCGGCCGACAGGCTTTACCGCGAGAACAGGATCGACGAAGCACAGGTCCAGTATCGCGAAGCACTCGCCATTATTCCTGAAATTAAAAAAAGCTATGAGAATCTCCTCGCGATTCAGTCGTCCAGAACGAACGAGCAGTTTGCCCTCTATTTCAGACAGGGGAACTCCTTGTTTTCCAGCCGTGATTATCAGGGGGCGATAAACTCATACAAAAATGCGATAAAGCTTTTCTCGAGCGATCCGTTCAGGGTAGAGACAATGGTCACGAACCTGATCGAGTCGGGGTACCGCCTCCAGGGTGACAGCAACGCGGTGGTCGAGGACGAGAAAGCGGCGAATCAGCTTCTCAGCAAAGCGACAGGCGCCCTTCGTACGAACGACTATGAAACCGCGATCGACGCCTATATCGAAATACTGACGAAATATCCCCGGACCCCCCAGGTGCAAAGCGCGCGCAACGGGATAAAAAATACCATCATCAAGGAAAAAGAGGCGGCCCTTGCCGACACGGATTCCCGAATTGCCGAAAAAAACGCTTTATTAGCGGAAAAAGACGCAACGATATCGGAACTGCAGGCGATTCTGGATGAGAACGTCGAGGCAAAGGAAAAGGAAGCCCTTCTCAAGGAGAAAAACGCCCTTATCGCTGAAAAAAATAAAACGATTGAAGAGCAAAACGCACTCATCAATGAAAAAAACGGACGAATCGCCGAACTCGAAGCATATTATTACATGAATATAGAAACACAAAATGCGATGATAGCGGAAAAGGAAGCGGCCCTCGCACAGAAGGACGCGAAGATCGCGGAACTCGAAACACTCCTCGATCGGAACGCCGACGCGCGTGGAAGCGAAACCCTGATTGCCGAAAAAGACAGACTCATCAAGGAAAAAAACACACTCATCGCTGAAAAGGACGCCGCGTTGGCGGAAAAGGACGAACAGATAGCGGAACTCAATGCACTGCTCAAACAGAAAGACTCGGAAATCTCCAGACTCAATACCGTAGAACGGGAACTGACAAATATAATCAGCCGGCTCGAAAAAGAAAAGAAGGAACTTTCCGCGGAACTCGCCGCCATGCAGGAACGTGCAGAATCTCCCTCGGCGACACAGCCCCCATGGGAGAGAACCGGCGACACCGCGATGTCGGCTGAGGAAACACGTGCGTATGAGGAACTTAAAACACGGATCGAGGCACTCAAGAAACGATACCGGGAATACATGGCAATGGAAGACCGGATCGTCGCCGAACAGGGAAGCATCGGGTATCTGACCACAAAACCGCTTCTCGGAGATATTCTCAATTCGGAGTTTGCCAAAGAAATTTTCCCTGATCTCTACGCGCGCTTAAAGAAATTCGACACCGCCCTTGCCGAAGACGCACGTAAAGACGGAGAATATATCGTTATGGACAGAATTCTGAATATCATCTACGACCGTATGACACTCGGTTCCACAGAAAGACCTGAAGAATACTGGAATGAAATGAGGAAAGAGTATTCGGAGGAACCTTTGTTTCTCGAACTTATTGAAGAAATCTCCACACTCATGGATAAGTGACCCGGTGACGTCTCTTCATCTGTTACTGTGTTATGCTTCCTTATACGGAAATGAACAAAAAACCTCCCGTTTACGGGGTTTTTTAACTGTTTTTTTAATCAGGATTATTGACAATCCATAAAACATTTTCTACCATGGCGGACGTACAATGTATAAATACTTTTCAAAAGAATATCTTCTCGACCAATTCTCGTATTTTTCTTACTCGCATATCATGGCATTAATCGCCGTCATTCTCGTCAATGTAATTCTTGTCGTGTGGTTGAAAAGAACGAAAAACCCGAAGACGAAAGATATATTCTGCTACTGCCTTTCCGCCCTTCTCCTGTTGCAGGAAATTTCGTACAATATCTGGCTTGCATCAATCGGAGAATGGTCGATCGGAGAATCCCTCCCGCTTCATCTGTGCGGAATGGCGATCATTCTTTCACCGGTCATGTTGATCAAAAAAAATTACCACCTCTACGAGATTATCTATTTCTGGGGAATGGCCGGCGCGTTTCAGGCCCTTCTCACACCGGGGGATCTCCACTACGGTTTCCCGCATTACCGTTTTTTCCAGTTTTTCCTGTCGCATGCATTGATCGTTATCGCCTGTCTTTATATGACTTTTGTCGAAGGTTTCAGGCCAAAATTGTCATCCGTATTGAAAACGATCATTGTCACCAATATTTATCTTGTCTTTATCGCACTCTTTAACCTGCTCGTCGGCGGCAACTACATGTTCCTTTGCCACCCGCCGAAAGGTGAAACCATTATCAGTCTGCTGGGCGAATGGCCGTGGTATATTCTGGGTCTCGAGTTGGTTGGAAGTATTCTTATTTTTCTTTTCTATGTTCCGTTTCTCATCAAAGATATTGTCGATAAGGTCAACAAGAAGGAAATCCCTGCGACGTAATGTTCATGCGTTTTTATGTCAAACATACGTAATAAACGCTAAATCCCCTGATATAAATAAAAGCATGTCATATCGGGAAATACATCGCACCAATTACGCAAGAAGCACTTCCCGTATGGATTCGCCAATCCCGCGGATTACACGTTTGAGTTGCCGTACGGGATAACGAACTCCTTGATGTATTTATACCCTCTGCATTGTATAACGCCGCAAAGTCGTACCGAATCGATTTTTGTTCATGGAGATAAAAGTAAAATCGACAAACGCTTGCCGGAATATGCCGTATACGTGGATGGGGCTTATTTTGTTTTCATGATATAGACACCGTCCCATTCGGGCGGGGGGGGCGTGACAATATATTCGTTACATCGTTTTGTAAAAGACCGGGCAACATAATCGTTTTCGAGATACTTTGTTTCCTCCTGAAACAGAAGTTTCGCCTCTTTCCATTTTCTTTCGTAAAATGTCCGCATCGCCTTCCCGTGTATTTCCCACCCTTTTTTCTGCGATTCCTTGAGTGTTCTGAGTACGGAATAGATATTGACCGGCTTTGTTTTTCCTTTGACCCTCACCTTATCGATCATTCTGCACGGAACATCATCAACGACCTTGTCCCGCAGATCTTCGGATATAATGAGATTCTGTTTGTATTCCTTGGTGAGTCCTTCGAGGCGCGATGCAAGATTCACCATATCCCCGATGACCGTATAATCCATCTTTTTCTCGCAACCGATATTCCCGACGGTGACAATCCCGTAATTTATACCGATACCGATATTGAAAAACGGCAAATTCTGCTCATGCTGATGTTTATTGAAAGCGACGAGGGCATCATGCATATCGAGCCCCGTCAGGACGGACTGGAGGGCATCGTCTTCATGTTTCACCGGGGCCCCGAAAAATGCCATTATCGCGTCACCGATATATTTATCGACGATTCCCTTTCTTCCGTAGATGATATCGACCATCATCGAAAAATACCGGTTCAATACATTCACCAGTTGATCCGGCATCATCGCTTCGGAAATCGTGGTAAAGTTCCGTATGTCGGAAAAGAGAACGGAAAGCACCCTGTTCTCACCGACAAGCATGGATTCCGGGTGCGCGTAAACCTGATCGATCACATCTTTCGGCACGTATTTCTGAAAGATCTGTTTAATTTTCTGTTCGTTTTTCTGTGCCAGCACCGCCTTGAGTGCGTAGCTTTTTATCTGATTGTAGGTTTTTTCGAGTTCACCGATCATGATATTGAAGGTATGTGCGAGTTCTCCGATCTCGTCCTTGTATTCGACCAGGACCCGTTCGGAAAGGTCGTTATAACTGATAATATGTTTCATCGTTCCCACGACCCGGGTCAGTGGTTTGGTAAGATAAATCGCGAAAAACCAGAGAAAAATGACAGATAAAAACAAAGACGCGCCCAGAATGATCAGACTCATGTTATTGATCTGATTGACTTCATTATAAAAGGAATTTTTTTCTTCGGTAATCATAAAATACCATTCAAACGGCTCGAAGAAAAAGCCGGTGGCCACACGGGTCACGCCGCCAAGAACCGGTTCGACCAGCCTGGTTTCCCGGTCCTCGATAAGCTTTCGTAATTCGGTTTTTTCATTTTCCGCGACTTCCAGAATATCGGTATAAAAAACGAGATTGATATCCTCGTCGAACGCGATGATCCGTTCAGTATCACTTTTGATGAGGCTGTTGGCAAACGAGAGAATACCGGCCTTCGCCGCTTCCACGAACTCATCCTGTTCGGTGAGATTATTTTCGAGTAAAATCCCCCATTGGTAATCGGCGTTTTTTTTGAGTTCCTCTGTCTTGAATCCAAGGAACCTGTTCGCGATCCGGGTAATGCCCTGTCTGGCGAGAAAATATGAAGCCGTTCCCGATACCAGAAGTGCCACGATAAGAAGGGGAAGAACAATAAGTATGATTTTAACCTTGATCGTCACCTGCGGCCTCCCCCGTTAATAATGACAAAGCTGCTTCTATCGATTAATCGCAGTCCGCCGAAAGGCCGTTTTTTACCGCATATTTTCCGCACGGATTGTTTTTCTCCTCCGTTTTCAATCAAAAGAGGTCTTTGTATAAATATAATATCGGCAGGATTGTTGTGCAACCTGAAGAAATGAAAATTTACAAAAAACCCACACCTTTTTTATAAAAACGTATAAATCTGTCAGCAGGTTATTTATACGAGGATTCGTTAACGGGTAAGTTTTTCGATCTCATCGGTGTTGTACGTCAACATTCTGAAATTAAATGTCGCCGGACTAATGTACCGTGTCGTCGTCTCAGAGAAGACCATCATAAACTTCCCTCCCGAATTTTCAATCTCGTAGTTGAACCGAAGATCTTCCGTGTAAAATGACGTTATCACGCTTCCTGATGCATGATATATTTCGACGACGTCCCCTTTCCGTGTATAGAGACATGAGGTCGAAAGAAAATGCAGCACCGGTTCCCTGATGCCGATACTTTTTGCGCTTCCGGATGCCGTGTCGGAGAAATTCCAGGTGTACGTCCGGTACCCGGAAGCGGATTGATCGAAATAGTTCGCATATCCACTTCCACTCATACTGTCGTATGCATAGAAAAAAGCCTCTTCCCCGCCGTATGAGAGTTGTATCCAATACAGGTTATCCTCTTCGGTGCGCAACAGCAGGGGGTCGACAAGGTCGCCTTCATCGTTTATTGCACAGGATGCCTCATAATAACGGTAACTGGACGGCGCGTAGGTCGTACTGCAACACAGCAGATAAAGCCGGTGTGTATGCGGACTGATATAAGCCCCGTTGACGGAAAGTTCTGAATCAGAGTCCACCCCGATACTCCCCCCGAATGCATCGAAGATAAATCCGTCAAGGCTGACGGGGGTTCCCGATGAAGCGTTTTTCCATAATAATATTCCGTCTTCATGACAAGCCACGTCCATGATACTTTTGAGTCCGCCGCTTTCGCGTTCATGGTAAAAACAGATGACAAGAAGTTTCGCGGGATTGTCTTCGAGAGGAGAAAGAACGTATTCATTATCGGTATCGGTGCGAATACCGGGGCTAACATCGATGCCGTTTGAAAGCCTTCCCGACTCATCAACATACCAGAGTGAGAGTGTGTCGCTTCTTTCCCATACGACAAAGCCCCGGTTATAGAGGCCCTGTTCCGGGATAAAGTATACCTCATCAAGCCGGGCATTGAATGCAGCGTTTTCGATAGTTATCGGTCCCACATGTGAGAGTGAGTTCATCTGGTCATTGACTCCGGTGTTTTCTTCTATATGGTCGGCGTAGAAAACCGCCCTGCATGAACAAAAAAGAACCATCACCACAATGAAGACAACCGGCGCCATTTTAATGTTTTTGACGATACGGTCACCGATAATGGCACTACCTCCTTTCAGCCCGCACACCAGCGTCACTTCCTGAGACGGCGGGGCGAACCTTCGCTTTATAAAAACACTTCGGTCTTCAAGACGATGTACCCATTCCATGCTGTTTTACATTGTCAGTCTTGTCGTTTCATCGATAAAAGCGGTGTTGCATTTCGATAGCAGGGAAAAGTATAGTTGAAAATCGGCATTTTGTCAAATTAATACGTGTCGCACCAGCAATTCCCGGTGATAGATTTTTTTTCTGATTTTTACAGCCAATTCTGATTGATAAGCATGTATATATTCATAAGAATAACAAATTTATTTTCAGAATTTAGCCTGCGTTGCATTTACACACTAATGAGTACATAATTTCCCCCGGGAAGGAGTACTCCTGTTTCAAGGTGAGGATTGTGAATTTTATGACACTAAACATCATTTATCCATTCATAGATATACTTTCTGCTCTTTTCTTTTGTGGTATAGGTATCCAACAGGCCTCCCTTCCTGAGACCTTCAATGTCAGCACAAAGGGATTTATGATCTTTTGGCTTTGCAACCAATAGAAAGGGTCCTGGAGATAAAAAAGAGCAAAAGCCGATGTACTGTTGAAATTGATAAGATAACCGATAGTGATATTTGATATTTTTAGATAGTTAATGGTTTGTGCTTCCATAAGCTCTTTTAATACGTTTACTGCTTTTAATTCTACAATAATTTTCTTTTCGATGACTAAATCGGCGTAAAAAATACCAATGTTTTTACCTTTGTAGAATACCGGGAAT
>JAFGHO010000134.1 GCA_016930085.1 Spirochaetales bacterium | reverse complement strand
TCCGCCTTCCCGGATATATTATCCGCCTTCCCGGATATATTATCCGCCGTGCTTTGGTAAAAGGAGAAGATTAACAACAACGGGATGATATGCACCTTTTTCATGATCTCACCAGCCTGAAACCAGGGGAATAATCTTTTTACAATATAAATGTACCCGATTTATCCGAAAGGCGTCGTCCGTGCGGGTAGCGACGGACGGATTTCGTAAGGAATAGGCGAGAATTACCATGAAGTCGATATTAGTATATAACAAAAAACGCCCTCATTCTCACAAAAAGACACTTCACCGCGGGGGCTTTTTTTTATCCGCGGACGATTCCAATTTTTTTTACTCGAACGAAAAGCCTTGTAGCTATTGATTTTTCCAAAAAAATGGTTATCATTAATGATACCATAATATAACCATAATACGGTTCAAAGGAGGGAGGAATGAAATCGATCACCATAAGGGGAATCGACGAGCAGCTTGAAAAGAAACTGGGAAAGAAAGCAAAAGAAGAGCATCAAAGCCTCAACAGGACCATTCTGTCATTGCTGAGAAAGGCGCTGGGAATCGTAGAGAAGGCCCCCTATGCCACATATGACGACCTCGACCACCTTGCCGGGACATGGACGAAGGATGATGAAAGCGAATTCAATGAAGCCGTTTCCGGCTTCGATAGTATCGAAAGTGACATCTGGAAATGAGAAAGGTACTCATCGATACGAATGTCTACACTCATTTTAAACGGAATAATCCGGCCGTCACGGAAACTTTCAGACATATCGATTTCATCGGGATTGAGGTGACGGTACTCGCGGAATTGTTGTCAGGATTCAAAATGGGAAGTAGAGAGAAAAAAAACAGGGAAGAACTCGAAGAATTTGCCAATTCGCCACGGGTGCATCTCATTACCCATGATGAAACAACGGCGGAATTCTATGCCGCAATATTCGCCGGATTAAAGCAAAAAGGAAGGCCGGTCCCGACCAACGATATATGGATCGCCGCGACCGCCATGCAGAACGGTCTCGCCCTTTTTACCATGGATAACCATTTCAGCGAGATCCCGGGGCTGATACTGAAGACCGCCGGTGATTATTAAGTAAACCGGAACCCGATAACGGTGATATCGTCCCGCTGCGGGGCGTCCCGTTCGAAGTCCGAAAGCGATTTTTCAAGAAATACCTTTTGATCGTCCAAAGACATGACCGCGCACGATTTCAGATACCCGAAAAACCGCTGCCTGCCCATGGGTATGGTACTGCCGGGTGAGTTTTGTTCGTAATAACCGTCCGTCGCCAGGTAATAACAGGTCTCACCATCCAGCGGCACGTCGTGGTTCGCGTACCGGTAATCCTCACGGGATCTGACATACCCGATACTCTGCCGGTCTCCCTTTATCTCTTGGAGGATTCCGTTCTGAAAATACAAGAGTGACAGCCGCGCGCCGGCAAAAACCAGTTTCTCTTTCTTCGTATCGGCGTAACAGAGGGCGATGTCGAGTCCGTCATCCGAGAGTGGATGGGGCGTGTTCTGTTTCAGTGTTTCTCTCATGAGGATATTGAGGTTCCCGAGAATCGCGGAAGGATCGTCATGGACGTAATCGTCGGCGATACGGTTCAGGACCGAGTTCGCCGTCATTGTCATGACCGCGCCGGGAACCCCGTGCCCCGTGCAGTCGATCACGGCAACAAGAAATTCCGTATCGGAGAAGCTTTTGAACCAGTATATATCGCCGCTGACGATATCCCGCGGCTTCCATATGGAAAAATGGCGTATATACCGGTCGAGGGTCGATTCACCCGGCAGAATGGACCGTTGTATACGGCTGGTGTAGGTAATGCTGTTCACAATGATCCGTTCGTATTCACGGGCCTTGAGGAGAATGGCGACCCGTGCCTGTAATTCGCGGGGATTGAAGGGTTTCGAAATATAGTCATCGACACCTTCGATGAGCTTTTTTATTTTGTATTCTTCCGACGTCTGCGCGGTCAAAAGTATCACTGGAATCTTTTTCGTTTTCTCGTTTTTCCTCAACGCGGCGATGAGCTGATTCCCGTCCATCTTCGGCATCATGACATCGCTTATAATCAGGTCGGGCACAACGGCCGACACGCTCGCCATGGCTTCTTCCCCGTTTTTTGCTTCATACAGCGCGTATGTGTCTTTCAGAATTTCACTGATATACTGTCGCATATCGTCATTGTCTTCGACGACAAGGACCTTCTCCTGTCCCGGTGCCGTTCCCTTTCCGCCGGCACCTTCCCGGCCTGTATGGATCGTCCTTTTTGCCTCGAGGGGCAAGACCGCATCGTTATCGGGTAACGTCTCGCCATCATCGCCGGTGATAATTTCCTCCTTTTTCAAATGCGTCTTCCCGGCAGGAAGATAGACGGAGAACTCGGTAAACGACTCCAATTCGCTTGTCACCTCGATCGCCCCGTGATGGAGGCCGACATATTCCTTGACAAGTGATAGTCCGATACCCGTTCCTTCGGCATCCCTCGTCGACGAACCGTCGACCTGCCGGAACCTGTCGAAAATCGATTCAAGTTGATCCTCCGGAATCCCGATACCCGTGTCCCTTACCTTGATGACAACGACATCTTCGATACCCGATTGCCTGTAAGAATCTTTCCCGATTGCCGACGATACGCCGACCGGACCGGAAACACTCACGGTGATACGGCCGCCTGATTTGACGAATTTGAACGCATTCGACAGGAGATTGTTTATCACTTTTTCAATTTTTTCGGTATCGATAAAGAGAAGGCATGCTTCCCTGTCCGTGGTGAGAGAAAGATCGATGTTTTTGCCTGCCGCGAACGAATGATATACTGAAACGATGCGCCTCAGAAATTCGACGATATCGGTTTCACGTACCCGGAGTGTCATCTTTCCGCTTTCGATCCTCGCGAGGTCGAGCAGCTGATTGACGAGATACAACAGGCGTTTGGCGTTTCGTTGAATCACCTCGAGCCGGCCGCGGACCGTTCCGGAGACCGATGCCGAATCGGAACTGAGAAGCGAATCGAGCGGCCCCAGGATGAGGGTGAGTGGGGTCCTGAACTCATGGGTGATATTCTGAAAAAACAATGTTTTGAAATGGTCCAGTTCCTTCAGCTTCCTGTTCGTCTCTTCCGTCTCCTTCCTGAAAAATGCCTCCGCCTCGTAATGTATCGAGCGGCCCAGTATTATCTGAAGCCTCCTTGTAATGGTGGAAACGATCCCGCCGGTGATAAGAAAAAATCCCGGATACATGATCGCGAGATCCCATGAAAGCACCGGCTCTTTGTAGTTCTCGATAACGACAACGGGAATATCGGTAAAGAATACGGTGTAAAAGTATATAATCAGGTATCCGCATGATGAAAGCACGGCCGTATAAACCGGCAGTCTGGGACGCTGATAATATCCCGAAAGACAGATAACAAGGAAAAAGACTGTAATGGTGACGGTTCGTGTCGCATGCAGCCAGCCCGACGTTACGGAATAAAGATAAAGCAGAAAAATAATCGCTGTGACCGTGACGGTGACCGTCATATACTTGAAAAACCGGTAATATATATCTTTTTTGAGGATGATGAACAATATAAGATTATAGAGAAAAAACAATCCGATAACGATCACATCCGCTTCGAAATTCGGCTGGATACCAAACAGAATGACGATGATGAATACAATAAGCAGGATAACAGCTGAAATGACAAAGGTGATTTTATTGACCCTTTTTTCCCCTTTTTTCTCTTCTTCGAAAATCAATTCTTCAAGCTTCGCTTTTTCCCTCGCGGTCAGGGAATCGAGTGCGCCGCCGGTCTTTTTTCGCTTAAAGACATTCATCATCATCGTGACGATAGTACCATGTTTATCCGTTTTTCTCAAGAAAAAGATACCGTGGGCGGGATACGGGTTTATCGTCAGTCACATCCCCCTCTATCAGGGACACGAGACCCCATGAGGGTTATCATTACGAGATTTATATAGTATAATCAACCGATGGCAGAATCACTATCATTGAGAATCAGTCTTATCATTCTTGCGGGAATCACGGCACTCTTTTTAGTCAATCACGAGGTAAACTCGAAATACCGTCACCGTATATTTCCCGTGACGGAAGTGCAGAAACGATATGTCTGTATGGTACTCGGTGCGAGCGTATGGAAAAACAAGCTGCCGTCGCACATTCTCGAAGACAGGCTTCGCGTGGGGATCGCGCTTTATGAAGAAGGCCGGGTTGAGAAGCTGCTGCTTTCAGGCGATCACGGCCGGGACGAATATGACGAGGTGAACGTCATGAAGAACTATGTCGCCTCACAGGGTATCGATGTCAAAGATATCTTTACCGACCATGCGGGCTTCAGGACATATGATTCTCTCTACCGGGCGCGCGATGTATTCGGCATCAAAAGCCTCATTATCGTGACAAACTCCTTCCACCTTCCCCGCGCCCTCTATATCGCCAACAGACTCGGCATCGATGCGATCGGTGTCCCGTCAGACCTGAGAATCTATCAAACGCAAACGAAAAACAAGGTCCGGGAGTTTTTCGCCAGGATTCTGGCCTTTGTCGACATCAACATCACAAAACCCCTTCCCCGCTACCTCGGCACACCGATCGATATCCACGGAAGCGGGTCGGCAAGTCATGATTGACCGTCTTCCATGGCAGGATTGAGTTCTTCATTTCGTATCGGCTCTAACGCGATGTTCTTTTCGCCGAAAGAGACACTCCAGCCGAACTCTCCCGTACGCGGCGAACGAAGGGTAAGCCGCGCGTGCCATCCTTCCTCTTCCAGTTCATATTCGCAACCGCCGCCGGCCGAGACCGCGTCGATCGTTCGGCCGTGGGTATAGAGTGAAAGGATATACGGATCGTCCTTCACGATACGGGACATCCCGTTCAGTTGACCGTTTTCATAACTCATATTCACGATCGATACCCCCCCCTGACTGATATGCCTGTTTACCGAAATCACCCAGGGGTGGTCCCTCATTTCCTTTATGCAAAACAACTGCGTGTCCCGCGCGGCGGGCCCGCCGCAGGGGAACGTGTTTTCATAGACGCCCAGAAACCGGTCGTTCCAGAAATCGAAGACGGTATAGGCGGTATGTTCCTTGAGACCGATCTCACTGAAATCGATTTCACCAGGCGGATCGCCCATATCCATATCTGCGACGACCACCCACTCGTCAAACGGCCGCACAATCTCGAGCAGCCAGAGATCGGGGCGCTTCTCGTACGGAAACAGGTTGAGCGGCCTGACTGCCGGACCTCCGATCACCGGAAGCACGTGGCGCAGGATGGAGAGTTTTTCTTCCGTCAGTGACCGGCTTACATCAGAAAAAGAGAGAAGCGTTCCGGTCACCCCGACAAGCGTCGCCCATGTCCGTGATTCTGTCGCCTGCAGGTTTCCGAACACGATGTGGTCCGGATCAGCGGTCCAGACAATATTGTGTTCGTAGAGATATTGCCGGAGATCTTCCGCGGCGATCGTGACATAGATCCACTCCGAACCCTTGTCCTGCCCGATACGAATCGCATTGGGAATGCCCGCGATCTCGGGCACCCTTCCCCAGCAGCTCAACACGTAACCGCCGTCCGCCGCTTTTATCAGGGCCTTCCAGCCCGTGCGGAGCGCTTCCTGCCACCTCATACCCTTTGCCTTGAAATAATCAGATGCTTCCCGGTAGCCTTCGTAAGCGACATGGTACATTCCGTCAAGTTTGAAAAAATCGATCCCGTTCGCCCGTTGCGCCTTCACTCCACGCGTCAGCCATGCGTCGACCGCCGCGTTGTTCGACGCGTCGCAGTAATGAAAACCGTGCCACTCATTGTAGAGGAATTGCCCGTCCCCGGAGTACCGTATCCAGTAGTCCGGATTGATCTCCGGATCTCCCGAGAACCCGAAGGGCGACATCCATATTCCCGCTTTCAGGTTCCCGTCGTGGATAAACTCCGCAAGACCGTTTATACCGGAAGGGAATTTACGGTTAGCTTTTGTCCAGTCAATGCCTGGCGGGACATTGTACATACCCGCCCCGGGGGCGGTCTGTCCGGTAAACCACCCGTCGTCGACGATGATGTGGGTGAGTCCGTAATCCCCGAGGTTGTCCGCGCACCATTCGGTCGCAGCCGTCACGTCATCTTCCGTCACGGCCCCGCCGTAAGCCTTCCAGGAGATCCATGCCGACGGGACGGAATCCCTTATATGTGAGGTTCCCCCTTCATAATACTCGAGACCCCGGTGGTATTTATAGAAACCGGGTTTGAAATCGATGACGATCTCACCCTTTCCCGTGACGGAAAACTCAAAGCGGTTCTTCTCTCCCGCGGAACCGGTATACTCAAAACCGGAAAGGCGGGGGTGAGTGAACTCGATCGCCCAATCGTCAGCGGGACAGTAAATGCCGTTATTGAGTCCGCTCGCACTCGGTCCGCTGCATACGCGGATAACCTTTTCGAGCCGTTCGTTTTTCTCGGGGGCGCATGGAAATGCGCCGTAACCGGATACTTCACCGGAAAGAGCGAACTCATCACCGGATGTGTCTTCAATCCGTAAAAGACATCGACGGGTAACCGTATTTCCTTTTTTTATCGTTTCGAGTTCATATGAAAACAGGCATCCTTTTCGAGTATCCTTGACCGGCGGATTCGCCGGTATTACCATCTTGAGACCGGCTTTAAGAATCGTTTCGTTGTCATAGACGAAAGAAAGTTCTCCTTTCGTTCCGTCAAGCACAACTTTCAGTTTCCCTTCGGTATTCATGAGAACAATACACGCGATACCGACCATGATACCGATAAAAAGTATATTGCCGCCGATAACCAGAGCAGCGGTCTTGATCGCCTTTGATTTCGGTGATTGATTTTCCATTCTGTCTCCTCCCTTTTTAAATGAATCCGGTAACGTTCATCGTCACCGCGTGTTCATGTATCGAATGCACCCATCCCCGTATACCGCGACAGACCGATTATTTATCCGGTCTTTTTCGCAAACCGGTCTATGATTACCTTGAACCGGTTGATGATATTTGCCATCGGATAAAAAATGTAAAAATGACGTATACCGGGAGAAGGTTCCACCTTCCGCACTTCACTGAATTGTTTTATGAGAATGACGATGATCAGAAAACGCAATGCCCCGGAAAAAAGGAAAATGAGTTCGAAATTATAAGCGGCAAAAAAAGGAACGGCGAACTGTTTTGTCAGGATTGTCAGCACCCCCCCGGTAACCGATCCCGCGAACGCGCTGATATTATTGAGTGAAGTAAAATAGGCCGATATTTTTGGAATATTCTCGGCCTTGACACTGTCAAAAATGTAGTTCTGACTCGAAAGATTGAATCCGGACCAGACAAAACCGGAAAAAAGCTGAATGATGATGAGTATATAGAAATTCTTGACGACCGCCCATCCGATAGTGATGAGAGGAAGCGACAGCGCCGTTACCAGCACGATACGGTAATTACCGTACGAATCGGAAAGGGTTCCCCAATACCGCATGGCCAGAAAGGTCGAGACCATGGACGACATCATTACAATCGTGAACTGAATGTAATTGAAACCGAGGGATTTGATGAGAAACACGGGGATGACCGGCGCCATGATATTGACCGAAAAGGTCAATAAAAACGAGAAAAGCGCGAATCTCCCGAAATTTGTCGTTGCGAGTTTCCTTAAAAAAATACGAAATTTAAAGGTTTCCGCGTCCGGGGTGACGACCAAAGGCGGTTCGTATTGTTTCGCCAGTGGAATAACGGATGAAAGACGGGAAAGGCTTGCGATTGTAAAAAGAAGAATAAAGCCGATGTATTCGATCCCGTTTTCTCGCATTACATGAAGCGTCAATCCGGCGACTATGATCGCACAAAACATGACGAAATTGATAATCCTGTTTCTCGTTCCCCAGAACGTCCCGCGAACCTTTACCGGCACGATATCGTTCATCCATGATATCCAGCCCGGACTGGCGATATTGTTGGCGAACGCGCCGCAGGCAAAGGCGATCAGAATGATCAGGGGATTCCGCGTCAGGAATGCACCGTAAACGATGATGAGAAAGGAGATGGCGTGAAGTATGTTGCAGCAAATGGAAAGAAGCTTTCTTTTCCGAAGCCGTCGCACAACGCGCGCACCGATGAGTTGTGCCATCGAGACGCCGAACTGCATTGATCCCTGCATCAGACTCACCTGCAGGGCGGTTGCTTTGAAAAAGAGTGCAAAAAGTACGATGTTATTCTCTGCGAAGCCGTACATAACCGCCCAGAGTATTCCGTCGATAACGGAATAAAAGAGGGCTTTGTTTATGTTCCTGTCTGTTATCGTGGGGAAAAAAGGCTTCATCGACTCTTTTTACACGCCACCTTATTCGAGTTCTTTCAGACTTTTCGTGATTCTGTCCTTGTCGGCCAAGCAGTCCGAGAGCCTGTCCCGTTGCTTCTGTACCACATCCCGGGGCGCTCGTTCGATAAAGTTTTTATTTTCGAGTTTCTTCCGGCAGACATCTATTTCGTTATTGGCCTTAAGGAGTGCTTCCTTTAGCCGTTTCTTTTCGAGTTCATCATCGATAATATCATGCACAAAAAGCTGACATCCGCCCGCTATCTTTGATGCCGAACCGGGCATCCGTTTTGCCCCCTGTTGCAGATTCACCGTCTCGATACCCGCGAGTTCTTTAAGCACATGGATATTGTTCCCGATAATTCCTTCCGTTTCCTTTTGCGGATCGAGGGTGACGGTGAGTTTTTGTTTCGGAGGTACGGATCTGTCGGCCCGGATATCCCGGACCGCCCTGACAATCTCCTGAAGGATTGAAAACGCCGAAACCACCTCACCGTCTTCCGAGTCCATCAACGGACGCGGCCATGCCGCAGTAATAAGATCCCGTGAAGGAGAAAGGGAAGCGATCGTTCCAAGCCCGCGTTCGGCCGCAAGCGTCCCGAGCTTTTGCCAGAGATATTCAGTCATAAAGGGGATAAAGGGATGAAGCAGCCTGAGTGTGACATCCATCACAAACGTAAGCATCCGGCACGCGATATCACGCGAAACATCGGTCTTGTTGTACAACCGCGGTTTAGCGAGTTCCAGGTACCAGTCGCAAAAATTCGACCAGAAAAACTCCCTTACCGCATTCATGGCGTACGATGGATTGTATATCTCGAGGCCATGCGTCACCTCCCGTATCGTCTCACTCAGCCGGCCCAAAATCCACCTGTCCTCGATAAGCAATTCATCCGGATCGATATCCGTATCCGGGGGATCTCCTAAATTCATAAACACAAAACGGGCGGAGTTCCACAACTTCGTACAGAAAGCCCTCCCGGTTTCAAAGCGTTCGCTGATCAATGTTGCCTGTTTCAGATGCGGAAGCGTGCCGAGTACGTCGAACTCTTTCCCACAGGCGCCCTTTCGCAGAGAACCATCGGTGTTTTTCCCGCACACATAGCAGAAGATACTGCTGCCGTGCTTGGTGATCCCCAGGTCGTTGTGATAGCCGCATTCCGGACAGACCGCGGTGACCGGCAGGCGGATATCCTGGGTGCCGGTCTGCATATCGCAGAGCACATAGCGCATTGCGTCCGTTCCGTACGCCCCGATTATATCCACCGGATCAATCCCGTTTCCCTTCGATTTACTCATCCTCACTCCCTTGCCGTCGAGGATATTTGCGTGAATGAAGACATCGGTAAAAGGGACGTCGCCAAGGCAGTAGAGTCCGGCAAGAACCATTCGGGCTACCCAGAGAGTGATGATGTCACGCGCCGTTACCAGGCAGCTTCCCGGGTAGTAGTAATCGAGACAGTTTTCGGATCCGTTTTGAGCGCCTAAAACCGCCTCGCCTTCTTCGATTTCAGCGGTTTCAGGGGAGGGCCATCCGAGTGTGGAGAACGGCCAGAGCGCGGAGGAAAACCAGGTATCGAGGACATCCTTGTCCTGTTCGAAACCGTGTTCTTCAAGAAGACGGATAACGCCTTCGGTGTCCGAAAGGAGGCAGACGTCGATACGGCATGCTTCTTCCCGATGCCACGCGGGCGGCTTCAAACCGCCGAGTTCCTTTTCGTGAAAAAGCACCCCTCTTTCCGTATCGATTGCATTGATACCGACAAGGACTTCCTCTTCTTCGCTGTTTTTATGTTTCAGGTATTCCGCAATTTCAGCAAAAACTTTCTCGTTTCCAAGCGCCCCCGCTTCATATGTCTTCGACCAAACCGGGATTCTATGCCCCCACCAGAGTTGCCTGCTGATAGGCCAATCGCGTTTTTCTGACAACCAATCGAGGTATGTCTTCGTATACCGCTCCGGATGGATCGCCACCCTTCCGTCTGAAACAGCATCCATGGCTGCCTGAACGAGACCGGGCGAGGAAAACTCCTTTTTCGTTCCCCTGCCCATGAGGATGCCGCCGTCCACATCACCCATTTTAATGAACCATTGATCGGAAAGAAAAGGCTCGACCGGGGTCTTGCTTCTGTCACTGTGACCGATCTCGACCTCCCGTTCCTCCGTTTTCTCGAGGAGTCCCTGTGCCTTCAGATCGGAGACGACCGCCTCGCGAGCCTGAAATCGGTCCAAACCCGCATACGGCCCCGCGTTTTCGTTCAGGGTTCCGTCAGAGTTCAAAATATTGATGATATCGATCATGTCCCTGTGTCGCATCCAGACATCGTAGTCATTGTAATCATGGGCGGGGGTGATTTTAACGCAGCCGGAACCGAGTTCCGGTTTCGCCCATTCGTCCGTGATAAGGGGGATCGGTCTATCAAGGAGGGGAAGGTTGACCTTCCTGCCGTCAAGGGCCATATCCCTGAGGAGAAGAAGCCGCGGCAACACGGCGTTCTTTCTTTCTTCGAGTGCCGTGCGTTTTTCTTCAAGCTCCGCCTTCACGGCCCCGGAGACGTACGACAATTGTTCTTCCGTTTCCTTAATGATTTGGTTCAGCGCCTTTTCCGGGTCGGGATGTACCGCGACCGCCGTATCGCCGAGCATGGTTTCCGGCCTTGTCGTCGCCACGACCACATTTTCGGGTTCGCCTTTTTGGGGATCGATAACCGGATAGACAAGATGCCAAAAATAACCGTTAATGGTTTCGTAATACATCTCGTCATCGGAAATCGTGGTGCGCAGATAAACGTCCCAGTTCACGAGACGTTTTCCCCTGAAAATAAGTGAGTCGGAAAACATCCTGAAAAAAGCGTGCCGTACCGCCCCGGCACACACCGCGTCCATGGTAAACCGCTGCCGCTTCCAATCGCAGCTGCAGCCCATCCGCTGCTGCTGTTCGATAATACGGGACTGATACTGGTCCTTCCATCGCCAGATACGCTCCACAAGCCCGTCTCTTCCGACATCGTGGCGCGTCAGCCCCTCGAGTTCCTTGAGCCTCTTTTCGACAACCGCCTGTGTGGCGATACCGGCATGATCGGTACCCGGCATCCAGAGTGTATTGTCGCCCATCATCCTGTGCCAACGGATAAGAAGATCCTGCATCACATTATCCATTGCGTGCCCCATATGGAGCGCCCCCGTTACATTCGGAAGCGGCATCATCACCACATATCGTCTGTCGGGCCCCCGGGAATCCGGGACGGCATGGAATGCACCGGATGAAAGCCACCGTTTATATATAGGTTCCTCGACTTCCGAAGAATTATATGTTTTTGCAAGTATTTCCTTTTCACTCATGCTGTATATCCTCATCCTGATCACTAAAAATAATTGGACTTACGAGTTGTTCATTTTTTGTTTCCGGTTATTGGTATAATTAATACAGAAAAAAGTCAATGCCGGGCGTTGACGGTATCGCTTCCCGGATTACTATGGTATTCTTTCAGCCCGTCGCCGGCATCCTGATTTCACATATAATTCGAACCGGAAGATTTCGTTATGGTTCGCCTGTTTCTGCCGTCAAAACGGAAGGTTCTCCCCCTTTCTTCTTTTTATCGTAGAGAAGCCCGTAAAAACATGGGACAAAAACAAGGGTCGAGGCCGTTGAAAAAATAAGACCGAATACGATCGTACTCGCCATGGGTCCCCACACCACAGAGACTCCTCCGATCCCGATCGCGGTCGGGAGAAGACCGGCAATGGTGGTGACTGAAGTAAGAAGAATTGGCCGGAGACGTGTTTCTGCGGCCTCGATGACGGCCTCACCGAGGGGCCTGTTTCCCTTTTTCAGTTCATTGATAAAACTGATAAGGACGATCGCGTCATTGACCGCAATCCCCGCCAACGCGACCCCGGAGTAGAGGACCGTTGTGGAAAAAGGGGTGCCCGATATCAAAAGAAAAACGATGACCCCGACAAAGGCAAAAGGTATCGAGACAAGGATGATAAAGGGTTGGCTGTACGACTTGAATTGTGTTGCCAGAATAATGTAGATGAGTGCCAGCCCGATCAAAAATATCCGCAGGATCTGAAATATCAAATCGCCAAACTCCGCAAACTCGCCCCCGACACTGAGTGTCACATCCGGAAATTTCGATTTGTACTCCTCCTCAAAAAGACGCACGATATCGGTATTGATACTCCGGATCGTTTCATTCGTATATGCATCCGCCTCGATGGTAACCTCACGTTTCCCGTCTTCGCGACGGATCGATGCAAGCCCCCTCCCCTGTTCTATCGTGCATACCGATGAAAAGGGGATAGCCCTTCCATCCGGAGTAATGAGTTTCAACTCTTCCATCTCTTCGATCGAGAGTGAGGGACCGGAATCAAAAGTCACGATAATGTCGATTTCCCGGTTGTCCTTGAAAAAGGAACTCGCCGTGATTCCGTCAAAGCTTGCCTTAATCGCCTGACCGATCGAAAGGGTTGAAAACCCGAATTGTTCAGCCCGATTCTGATTGATCCGGATTCGAAGTTCCGGCGTTCCCTGTTCCGCATTGTCCCTTATATTGAGCAGTTCCGGGTAGGAAAAAAGCCGTTCCCTGATCCCCTGCCTGACGGTATCCAGATGTTCCAGCGAGTTGCCGAATATTCTGAAGGAAACCGGGGGTGTAACCGGGGGACCATTGACCGCTTTACGGTACTGCACATCCTCGATCCCGGAAATGTCGTCGCACAGTTCACGTATTTCCGCCATGATAAGGCTGATCGGCCTTTTTCGCCCTTCCTTGCGTTCGGACAGATCGACCGTGATCTGGGCGATATTGCTTTTCACCGTATTGCTGTTGCTTCCGGAAGCGAATCCGATAAAAGAGTTTATCGCCGCCACTTCACCGTTACCGATAAGCGGCAGCAACCGTTCTTCGAATGACGAAACCACGGCCTCGGTTTTGCTTCTATTCGAACCAAGCGGCAGTTCGATATCGATATAAAAAAGGGTGAAGTCTTCCGCGCTGAACAGGTCCTGCCTTATCAATGGAACCGCAAAAAAGAATCCGATCGTAACAATCACGAGAAGAATGACGACGATACGCCTGTGCAAATAAAGCCGCGCGATCATTCTTTTAAAACGGGCTCGTATCGCTTCGAAAATAACCTGCCTCCTCCTCTTCACCTTTCCAGGCCATTCCGCATAATGCGGCGGAAGGAAAAATGTCGCTTCGAAAGTCGAGGCCAGCAGGGCGATCGAAACAGTCAGTGGAATAACACGTAAAAACTTCCCGATCGTTCCCGGCAGAATCATCAGCGGCAGGAATGCCGCAACGGTTGTCAGTGTCGAGGCGATAACCGGAATGATTACCTGGTTTGTGCCCCGTATTGCCGCCTCTCTTCTCGTAAGACCGCCCAGTTCGAGCCGGTAATTATTCTCGACAATAACGATGGCGTCGTCGACAATCAACCCCAGAACCAGGACGAGTCCGAAAAGGGTATTGGTATTGAATGTTTCACCCATTAGTTCGAGTATGATAAAGGTAATTGCAAAGGTAACGGGAATTCCGATCGCGGTCATTATCGCGTTTCGAAGGCCGATAAAGACAAAGAGAATGACCACAAGAAGAATAAAACCTATCAGGGCATTTGAAAGAAGGGTATCGATGCTGTCACGAATCTGGACCGTCGAATCATTTAACAGGGTAAAGCGAATCCCCTCAGGAGATGTTTCACTGAAAGTCCCGATATGGTTCTTGATGCGATCGATCACACGCGTCGAGCTTCCACCGGTCACTTTCGCTATCCGGAGGGTAATCGCGGGGCTGCCGTTCAACCGGGCTACGATACCCCGTTGATCGTAGCTTTCCGTGACAGTGGCGATATCGTAAACATGAATGGTTCCCGGACCGCCCGTACGATCACTGCGGACGACGATGTTTCTCAAATCATCGAAATCATCGATATTGTTGATCGTCCTGATCAAATATTCCCTGTTGTCCGTTTCTAGAATTCCCCCGGGAACATTGATGTTGTTGGCCCGGATCGCCCTTACCACCTCGTCGATTGAAAGGCGAAGCGCCTCCATTTTCTGCCTGTCCGCCTTGATGACCAGCCGCCTGTCACGGGATCCGACAAGATTGACCGAGGCTACCTCATCGACGCCGCGCAGCTCATCTTCCAGCTGTTGCGCGGTTCTGTTGAGAATATCATAGGAAACATTTCCCGAAAGGACTACTTCAATGACGGGGAGGAAATCGGCAGCAGAAAAATCGTCGATTTCCGCATCGAGGACGCCGTCGGGCAACTCCACCTTGTTGAAACGCGTCTGTACTTCCTGATAGAGACGGTCGAATTCCTCTTTCGGAATCCCGTCGTCGAACTCTATGCGGACGATACTCAATCCCTCACTCGTGGTCGAAACGATACGTTTCAGGTTTTTGGTTCCTTTGTATTCATTTTCAATCTTCACGGTTACATTGCGTTCGATATCCTCGACGGAAACACCGGGATACGGAACGATGATGTTGACCCAGAAAAAGGGCACCTCGCTGAATTGTTCCTGCGGAAGCCGGCCAAGACTCAAAAACCCGAAAATGAGAATGGCGATCATGAGTATATTTGCCAGTACCGCATTGTTGACCGAGAACTTTCCTATACTCATCGATACCCTCCGCTTTTCCCGACGACCGATGCCCTGACCGGATAACCGGGTTTCAGAGAAGATATTCTCGAAATGACGAGAAGGTCTCCCGGCTCGAGCCCCGCCTCGACAACGATCCGTTCACCGAATCGTTCTCCGGGACGTATCAACGCCGCCTCGGCCTTCCCGTCTTTCGCGACAAACACATAGGTGCCGCCTTCGCGATTGACGATCGAGGAAAGGGGTATAATGACGGCTGTATCGCCGCTTTTGGTCTTGATATCGGCGACGGCCGACATGCCGGACTTCACATCGCCCGCCTTTGAGTTTTTCCAGGAAATGAGAACGGGGAAGCTTCCCGTCTCCCGATCGCTTCCGCCCGCCACGGCGGTGACCGTCGCGGATATCCTGTTTTCTCCGGCTGCAGGAACGTCGACGACCGCCTCCGAGCCGATCTCGAGCAGGACAACCTGTCTTTCACCGACACTTGCCCGGAGAATGAACGCCGAGTCGTCGATGATCCGCGCTATCCGCTGCCCCCGGTTCAGATAATTACCGGCTGAAATCCCCTGTTCGCGGCGTGCGACCGTCCCGGCGATTGGTGTTCGTATCGTCGTGTCTTCATAGGCTTTAAGCGCCGATTCATACCGTGCCTTCTGGCCGTTAAAGACGCTTTTTGCCCTTGTCAATTCGAGGAGGGAGGTATTCCCGCTTTTATAAAACTTTTCTTTCGCCTCAAGATCGAGTCGTGCGGTTTCGAGATCCAGTGCGGCCTGATTTCTCGTATACAACGCGATACTGTCATCCACCTTTACGAGCGCCTCACCTTTTGCAACTGTATCACCCGCTTCAAAACCAATCGAGACAATGATGCCGCTTGTTTCCGATACCACATCCACCTCATTATTTCCCTCGATGATCCCCGACACCCTGATTTCCTCGATCAGGGCGCCTTTCGATACCTCGAGGACATCGACCGAAAGAGCCGGAACATCATCCGGGGCGGAATACGTCGCGTATGTCCCGCCGTCCGAATCCTCACCAGAACACGCGTGATAAAAAATAAGCATAATAAATAATGATAACGGAAAAAAATTTTTCATCATGTCGGCAACCTCCGGAAATCACTTGTCATATATTACTCAGATATTAAAAAAAAGATAAGGTGATTTTACTTTTTTTTTCTTGACAGTACGACAATTGTCGTGCTATATTAACTACTATGGTAGTTAATATAGTTTCAGAGTTGATGAAATTCGGTTTTACCGAATATGAAGCGCGTGCCTATATCGGCCTGCTCAAATCGAATCCGGCGACTGCCTATGAAATCGCAAAAACTTCCGGGCTTCCGACATCGAAAATATATGAAGTGCTGGCGCGGCTTTCGGAAAAGGGGGTCGTCATCGAAACGATGAAAGGCAATAAAAAGCACTACAGCCCCCTTGAACCCACGGAGTTGATCGGAATTTACCGGGGAAGGATGAAGAAAACACTCGAATCCCTCGAAGAACAGCTTTCGATCGTTGGAGAGGAAACAGAAATTTCATACATCTGGAACATATCGGACTATACCGATTTTATCGAACGTGCGCGCCGTATGGTATCCGGTTCACAATCAACGCTTTTGATTTCGACATGGAAAGAGGAAGCGGAACACCTTGCCGATCTTCTCGAAGAAAAGGAAAAAGCGAAAATAAGGATGGCGATCGTTCATTTCGGCAAACCGAATATCACGACCGGGCAACTTTTTCCCCATCCGATCGAAGACACGATCTATGCGGAAAAGGGCGGCCGCGGTTTTGTCCTGATCGCCGACGGAAGAGAAGCGATCGTGGGAACCGTGGAAGAAAACGGTAACGTCGAAGGGGCATGGAGCAGGAACTCGGGATTCGTCACCCTTGCTGAAGACTATGTCAAACACGATGTGTATATCATGAAAATCGTCAATCGATTTGACAGGCTGCTGATAGAACGGTTCGGCAACAATTACGTCAAATTACGGGATATATTCAACGACGAGGAGGTATGAAAATGAAGGTATATATCGACGGGAAATATTACGAGAAAGACGAGGCGAAAATATCGGTGTACGATCACGGACTTCTCTACGGGGACGGGGTGTTCGAGGGTATCAGGGTGTATGCCGGAAAAGTATTCAAACTGGAGGCGCATATCGGGAGATTATACAGAAGCGCACAGGCAATCGCTTTAAATATACCGATAAAGGAGGCCGAAACGGCGGCCGTCGTTTTGAAAACGGTCGAATTAAACGGAATACACGAGGGCTACATACGCCTGCTGGTCACACGGGGAAGGGGCGATCTGGGTGTAGACCCCCGCAAGTGTCCGGTTCCTTCCGTTATTGTTATCGTCGACGATATTTCACTCTACCCACGGGAGTTTTATGCAAAAGGAATCAGCGTGATAACCGCCTCAACCAGGAGGATGCCGGCCGACTGTCTGGATCCGAGGATAAAATCACTCAATTATCTCAATAACATTCTGGCAAAAATCGAGGCAAGCCGTGCAGGCGCGCTTGAAGCGATCATGCTCAGCAGGGAAGGTTACGTGACGGAATGTACCGGTGATAATATCTTTATTATTAATAATAAAACCATTATTACCCCCCTTTCACACTCCGGCATTCTCGAAGGGATAACACGGGAAACCGTGATCGAATTATCCGGGGCGCTGCACCTTCCCTTCCGGGCATCCACCCTCACCCGTTATGATCTCTACAACGCGGAAGAATGCTTTCTTACCGGTACGGGCGCGGAAATCATTCCCGTTATCTCCATCGACGGCCGTACCATCGGGACAGGAAGCCCCGGCCCCGTAACGCGCCGGCTTATCGAAGCATTCAGACAAAGGGTGACATCCATATAACACAAAGGCCCGCGATGCGGGCCTTTGTTTATATTTGCGTGTCATCGGGCATCAACCCTTGTACAAATCGTCAAAGATTTTCTGGGCCTTGACCACCGCATGGCGCATCATGTCTTCGGCACGGGCCGTTTCACATTTCTGAAGCAGGTTGAGAAGTTCTTTTTCATCGAGATCGGCTGCGGCTTGTTCACAGGCATCCCAACTCAGGATACTTCGAATCACCCTGTCGACTCCCTGTTCTTCCGTATCATGCGCCCTTGTCTGCATATCGTGGCCTTTCCAGCGCTTGTACCCCGCGCCTTCAATCAGACCCGCGACAGCGATATTCATCCCGTTCACACGGGCTCCATGGTCGATATCGTATTTTCCCGGACCGCCGAGAATAATACCGTCGTTGTAACCCTGGCTGTTGATATGCATATGGACGAGCATTTTGTTGTCGATCTCTTCCACTGTATCATGGACGATATCGAGCCCGATCATTTCCGAATGCCCGAACTCTTTATTGACGCCCTTTTTGGCAAGCGGGATATTGAACTCTTCGGCAAGCTTTCTCCAGAGAACGATCGCGCTCGCTACCGTGGGAAGCAGCATCGCGGGATGGCCTTCGTTCGGTTTGGGTTCGATTGCGACGAACAACTCACCGCCCATTTTCTGTTCGATCTTGCAGATACCGGCGATCCCCTCTTTCAAGTTACGGTACATTTCCCGTACGCCGATCGAAGCAAGGTCATAGCCGAAGGAACCGTTCCACACGACGAGTGCGGGCGGAACGTCGTGATTCCATGATTTTTTCAGCTTGTTGTAAGCGAGTTCGACACACCGCTGTCCGTATTCATTCGCTTTTTTCCGTTCATCGGCGTTGAGTGAACAGATGCCGCCGTAGGGAAAATACCGGTGCGCCCCCGGTGTAACCATGGCACATGCGATACCCGTATCGACGAGTGCATCAGCGACCTCGGAAACATTCTCTTCATTATACTCGTAATTATAATGCATCTCGAAACCGAGTTTGATGTGTGAGGGCATACGCGGGGCGATCTTATCCTTGATCAGCTTTATCTTGCCGACCGTGGAAAGTTTTTCGTCACTCCACAATTCCCTCGTATCGGACGGGGTAAACCCGCCTTTTCCTGCATTGAATGTCCATGCACAGACACTGTGATAAGATGGTTTCATTTATTAACCCCTTTCTCTTTCTCAGAATGTAATATAGTCTCCAGAATGGATTTCCATTCTGCATAGATTCCTTTATATGATGATGCGGCTTCTTTCTGCGGTTCGATCGTATGAACCTTCGTCAAACCGGAGAAGGCCTCTTCCGCACTCTTGTATATTCCCGCACCGATACCGGCTCCCCGTGCGGCACCCTGCGAACCGTCCGTGTTATACAGTTCGACCATCGAACCGCTCACATTGGCAAAAATCTCGCCGAAAAGCGAGCTTTTGAACATATTCGCATAACCCGCCTTTACCTGGTTTATACTGATTCCCATCCCCTCGATTATATCGAGGCCGTATTTCAGCGCAAAGATCACCCCTTCCTGGGCGGCCCTGAGGACATGTTCGCGCTTATGGATGTTGAAATTGAGACGTGCTACCATGGACCCGATATCGATATTCTCGAGGGTTCGCTCTGCCCCGTTTCCGTATGGGAAAAAGAAAAGCCCTTCGGCCCCGGGTTTCGACTGTCCGGCGGCGCCGTCCATCTCCTTATAATCCATACCGGGCACCAGCGTATGTTTCAGCCAGCTGTAGAGAATTCCGGTTCCGTTGATACAGAGAAGCGTTCCGTAACGGTGGTTTTCTTTTGAATGGTTGACATGAAGGAATGTATTGACACGGGAAAGCGGATCGTAGGAAATTTTGTCACTCACCGCATAGACTACCCCCGACGTCCCTGCCGTTGCCGCAACGTCGCCGGGATTGATACAGTTGAGGGACAGGGCATTGTTCGGCTGGTCTCCCGCCCTGTATGAAATCGGAATGCCCGCTTTCAATCCCAGCTCTCCCGCCGCCTTTTGCGACAGCCGGCCGTGGACTGAAAAAACCGGAACGAGATCGGGAATGAGTCCACGAGACATTCCTCCCGCATCGAGGACCTGATCCGCCAATGCGTCACGGGTAAAATCCCACAGGATTCCTTCGGATAATCCCGTACCGGTTGTCTTTACTTCACCGGTCATTTTCATCGCGATAAAATCGCCGGGAAGCATGGCCTTCCACACCTTGCCGTACACATCAGGCTCATTCTCCCGTACCCAGAGGAGTTTTGAGGCGGTGAAATTTCCAGGAAGATTGAGGAGATGCTTGAGACAATCGTCGCTGCCGATTTTACCGGCCATCTTTTCTCCCATCCCCACAGCCCGGCTGTCACACCAGATTATCGAAGGACGCAGGACATTCAAATCGCGATCCACGACAACAAGACCATGCATCTGGTAGGAAATACCGATCGCCCCGACGTCATTCATCTTCGAACCGGCTTTTTCTTTAATTTTACGGCTTACCTCGACAACATGTTTCCACCACACCGAAGGCTCCTGTTCCGCCCAACCCATTTTTTTAACGATCATGGTCATCTCGTCATCAGGGGACATGGCATTTGCTACCAGTCTGCCGGTCTCCGCTTCCAGAAGGCATGCCTTGATCGACGAACTTCCAATATCAAAACCTAATAAATACACGTGTTCCTCCCTTATCGTCTATTGTTTATGCATTTTACTTAAGCGTAATCGAAGCTTAGCTACAAGCATTTGAATAAAAAAAAATATTTATCGGCTGTTCCTGTTAAAAGAACAGGAAATACAGCGAAATGATATTATTCTTTTTTATCATTAAATGTATATAAACAAAAAAAAGAATATTAGGCAAGATACAAAGGAAAATATTAATTAAAATGACCGGCGATAAACCGCAGGCCGGCGAATATCTTACCGATTAACATGATTCGCTTTAGGCGATGCGGAAGAGACATCGGCGATCTTCCGATGATCCATTCTCTCTATCATGGTTTGTGGGGTAATCCATTAAATGATATATTTTAGGCATTTTATCAGGATAAAACGTTTTTTAAATAGGTCTTTTCAAGGATGGTTATCAAAGATATTTCAATGGTGTCATTAATTGGCGAATTCCATATAGTCACTTAGCATAATAGCAGGAACCTTTCCCTAGCGGAATTGGATTAAGACCGGGGCTTATCCAACAGGAGATTGTCCGTGGAAACAGCCGGCGAAAGCGGATACCCGATATCGGACTAATCGAATGAACAATAAGGGAGATTCAATTAATATCCTTTGCGGGGTCCCTGAAACGTCCTTACGCGTATTTCCGGATGTTTCCGTTTACCGGTAAAATCCCGCACCGGCGAACGAGACAATGGAATTGGCGCCATAATCGATCGACTGGTCATACAGCAGGAGTTTCGATTTTTTCGGGTTAAGCAGCTTTAAAAGGGTATAGATTGCCGGTATCCCGCAGATATTGGTACGGTCCGTTTGTTCGGCGATACGCTGTATAAACATCTCGGCATCGCCGTCCAAAACCGGTTCGAGGAGTTTCCGGTCGCTTTCTTTAAGCTCCCCCGCGACGGTATCCGTAATTGTGATATCCTGATTGAAACGCTGCCCGATATGGCTCAAATCCACACCCGCAATGACGCATACATCACCGTCAAACATATCTATTGTTTCACCAAGGGCATCGATAAACTCTTTTATCTCCGCCTTCCGATACGGGGAGGTATTGTTCATTATGCTTTCGTGCATCGAAGAACAGAGGACGGGAATGATCGATATACCATTCTTTTTCTGAAACAGGTATTGGAGGAAAAGAACCTGGAACTCGATCGAGTGTTCGTTTTTATGGACAAACTCGTCGCTTGAAAAGTCGCGCCTGCATTTTCCCCTGAGTATCGAAATAAAGCGTTTTTCCGAGGGAAGAATGCCGAATGGTGTTTCGAAATCCTTCTCCGTGACTACAAAGGTTTTTTCCGTCGGCATATGAGCGATACCGAGAATGAGAAAGGTCTCGGCGTTACACTCTCTTGCGAGTTCCGCATAGCTTTGAGCGAAACAGAGCCCTCCCCTTTCAATATCGATGTGAGGTGCCATCAGTCCAATGAGACGTCCTGTCGGCTTCGATGTGTCGGGAATACCCGGACTATCGGTACGATTGAAAAATTCCTCGAGTTGCAGCCGTAATTTTGACGGATCTCCTTCATACGCGCTTCCCGCATGAACGGCGGACCGGACCGTATTGCCCCTGAACGCGGCAATCTCTTTCTTTCGCTCCTCGATAAATCGTTCGGTTTCGAGAAAAAAATATTCATCCAGCTTATCGATAATCTGCCGGACGATTTCACCGGTTACCATCACCCCGAATTGTTTTGAAAATGCTTCCTGAATATCGACGATCGAATGCCGGCCGTCGAAAAGCGTACAGATAAAAAATATCTCCGGCTTTAACATAACGATTTTTTTAGTAAAACCCTCGAGATCGCGAAGACCGATAAGGTTATCTTCCATCGCGAATGCTTCGACCGGGCGTAATTTCGGATAATCGGCTGGCATACTTAATTGTACCATGAAGATTATTGAGCTTCAATACTCAGATAATTTTTATTTCATCAACATCTTTGACGGTACATACCTGCCGGGCTGTAAAAACCGGTGATCAAACTCCGTATCTTTTCATTACACTATAATCACTTGCTCCTTTCTATTTTTATGGTTACTATTTGTTTTTTATTAACTACAGATCGCCCCACGCCTTAAAATTGAACAGCTGTTTTATAATAACGATACAGCCGCCTATTCTATTGTCATTGTGGGGCTTCCGCAGATGCCCGGCAGTCTCATTGTATTTCTAATTATCGTAATAATAATTGGTTTGTTTTCCTATACAGCATTTTAAAGATTACGAAAAAAACAAAAAAGATATAGAAATAGACAATAGAACAGAAAGCCTCTCCGAAATTAAAGACTATTTGTTAACGTTGGATAACTATATTGATAATCAGATTAAAGTTTTAAAGAATATCACTAATGAATTAAAAGAAAAAACTGAAGAAAAAGAAGCAATAGAAGAATTATCATCACATGATTCTGAAAATATTAAGTATCTACTATGTTTTCACGATAATTTTTAATTCTGGCCATCAATAATTATTGCATTTATTACAGGAGTGGCCTCAAGCGGATTAGTTGCAGTTATTGTTGGATTGAGTAGAAAAATACTACAACAAAGAAATATAAATAAGAAAACAACAGAGACCTAAAACAAAAACGCCCATGGCCCTTTGGATTTTATCCTTCTTGCTTCTATGGTTTTTTCATATACCCGGCTTACGTATCCATATCCCGTAAAAAATTGAGTATGTATGCTTTTTATATTTATTTTTAATCCGTGATAATCGGTGTCAATCCGTGTCTGCCTTATTCTTTATAAAAATCTTCGTGATCACCTGTTCCTTCTTTTTTCCGCGTTGCTTCATGCTCCTTCCACGGGAACACCATACATTGCGCCCCTGCATCCGAAACAGGCCGGTTGCCGTGCCGGCCGCTGCGCGCCCTTGACTTATTCCGTGGTTATTATTATACATATATCCCGGCGGAAGGAGAATTTTTTCCCGGCGGAAGGGGAATTTTTTCCCGGCGGAAGGAGAAAAATCGTTCGACGAACCATGGAAACACTCTACGTATCCGACCTGGACGGAACGCTGCTCAGATCAGACGAATCGTTAAGCGTCTATACCACAGAAACACTCAACCGGCTCATCGCAGACAGGCTTTCGTTTACCATCGCCACGGCAAGGACACCCGAATCGGCGTCGCGTATCCTCGACGGACTGAACCTGCGGTTACCGGTCGTCTATATGAACGGCGGGTATATCAAGAACCCCCGCACCGGACGCCTCCATGCCGAATATTTTCTCGACCACAGCCTCATTTCATCCGTTCTCGCGCTCTTCAACAGGTTTTCGATCTCACCGATCGTCTACGCGGTTACCCCGGAGGGCGAAAAAAAGATATTTTATCTGGGAATCAACAACAGCGCCGAAGAGCTTTTTATCAACAGCCGTCTTAAGCGGGGTGACAGACGGCTGCGTCTCGTCGAGAGTATGGATTTTCTGCACGACCACCGGATCATCATGATAAACGGCATAGAAATCCCGCAACGGCTTGCCCCCCTTATGGATTCGGCGTCAAAAGAGTGTGCGGCAGCCTGCACATTACTCGAAGATGTGTATTGCCCCGGGTTCTGCTGGATCGAGATCGCCCACCGCGCCGCCAACAAGCGCGACGGAATCATATTCCTCCGATCGTATCTCAAACCGGACCGCGTGGTAAGCTTCGGAGACAACCTCAACGACATCGGCATGTTCACGGCATCGGATGCCGCTTTTGCCGTGGCAAACGCACATGAAAAATGCAGACAATGCGCAACGGGGATCATCGAAAGCAATGATTCGGACGGGGTGGCAAAATATCTCGCCGGAACGCACAACGCACGCGTCTGACCGTGTCGCTTTTCAATCAGCCGCCGAACACATCCCGGTACCAGCCGGTATCCATGCCGTAACGTTCCATTGCAAAGAGTAAAATTTTATTGATAAGCCGTTCATACGGCAGCCCGGCGATTTCGGCGGAAACCGCAAAGCGGTAGGTCGGATCGATTCCGGCGATGGGATTTAGTTCGATTACGAACGGATTGCCGCCCCGGTCGACCCTGATCTCGAGTCTGCACCAGTCGCGGCATTCCAGCGCGTTGTACGATCGGATCGCGAGACCTGTCAGCATTCTTTCCGTTTCCGTGTCGACGCGTGCGGGACATTCATTCGTCACCTTCGGGTCCGGTATTTCGTATTGCCTTTCCGAGAATATATCGAGAGGCTTGTCAGGTACGAAAATGGTAATCGACCGTTCACCGTGAAAATGAAACTCGATGAGGGGAAGGCAGACGGGCGGGGTATTGCCGATGATCGGTATACCGAACTCACGTCCCTCGATAAACTCCTCGACCAGGACGGGCTCGCGGTAAATATCAAGAAGGGAGGCGACCTGTTTCCGCAGTTCCTTTTCATTGTCTACAACCGACGCGTACGAAAGGCCCATGCTCGAACCTTCGTTCGATAGTTTTGCGATAAGCGGAAACCGCAGGTTCCGGACGAGTGAGTCCCGGCCCGACCGGAAAACCTGATAGGCGGGAGTCGGAATACCATAGGAAAGAAGGATCTCTTTTGTCCGGACCTTACTCAGGCAGATGGCGAGTGTCAGGGGGCCCGAACCGACATAGGGGATACCGAGCATCTCGAGAATCGCGGGTACATGGGATTCCCGCGATTCGCCCCTGATGCCTTCGGCAATATTGAAGACGATATCGAGGTGTTTCCGGTGCCGTTTAATAGTTTCGACGACACCTTCGTCCGCCTCGATGGGAATGACCGAATGGCCGCCCTCCTTGAGGGCATTCACCAATGCGTCGATCGTCTCCCCGGTGTCGAACTCCGCGATGGAATCGATCGGCTTGTCCCCGATCGCATCTTCATGGATGAGGTTATAGGTAAGCCCGACTGCCGCCATTATATTTTCTCCCGAATGTATAAGCGATACGCCGGTTCTTCATATCGTCCAGAATATCGATGAGTACATCCCCGAAATAGTAACGGATATCGTCCCGCGCGCTTTCGTAGACCGTACTGCCGCCTTCGGTCTTGCAGGCGATATCGAACCCCTCGTTTCTCAGTTCGTAACCGGCCGTGAGGACATTCGTTTTTTCTCCGATTCTGTTGACTTCGACGGGGAAAATGCAGCAGGCGAAAAACTTCAATTCCCTGTAATCGATTCCGCGCTCGAGACAGAACGAATGAATACCGCATCCCCGTGTTTCACGATTTTTGAAAACACACATCCCGTTCATTATCGGCGTATAACATCCGATTCCTCCGGGATAGCAGGGGTCTTTTTCGAACGCAAAATCATCCCACTTGATATCCTTGAATCGTTCGGATTCCCTGAAATTTTTTAATTTTTCGAATGCGACGATGTCCATGATCGCGCCGCCCGAACAACAACGGTCACGGCAGTCCGTTCCGATACACCCGGCCGAGGGATAGGGGGTGGTAAAAATATCGGTATCGACATTGATGACAACCGGTAACCCGTATCGCGACGGGAAAGGTTGGGAGAGTTTCAGCACCATACAACGCACCTTTCAACACTGATTTGATATAAATGCATACTATATTTTAAAGACATACTGCGGAATAAGTTTCGCGACAATCTCGATGAGTCCCGTTTCCAGGGCGCGGAGAACGACCGTTCTTCCCCGGTATTCATAGGGCAATTCACGTACTTCAGAAATGATTTTTTTACCTCTGTCATTCTGCATTTCGACATCAAAATACCTCTCGTCATCGATTTCGATGACTCTGTTGACACTCAACACGTCGGGAAGGTTGTACCCGCCCCCGTGCGGAAAGATGTTCGCGTTGAGAAGCCGCTCATAAACACCCAGCCTTTTTGAACGCTTCTCGAATCCAAGCAACTCGATGCACTCAGGTCTCAGACTTCTGCATCCCGAAACCAGATATGCGGGAAGGTCCCCCCGCAGCGCGAGTGGGAAAAGCCTGTCGTCGTTTCTGTATTGATTGCATCCAAGGAGGATCTCATTCATGTGAGAAAGTCCCTGGTGGCATTCATTCGAAATGACCGTAAAGTTTTCAAAGAGTATCTTCGCCGCCATCTCGCGTTTTTTCTTTGAAAATGCTTCGGCTACCTGATATGTCTCATAATACCTTTTCGCAGCGTCTCCGGTGAGAATATAAAATTGTCCGAACGGCGTGTCAATCTCCCCGGCAATTTCCTTTAGTTTTTTACTCTTGTCGTAATACAGTCCGAATCCCCTTGCGTTGTCTCCGTTGAACTCACCGGCGGACCCGTGAATGATAAACGCGTGAGTCGGCAGACGGATACCTGTTTTCGCCACCGGCTTGACGAAAAAGAGATCGATAAAATGGTTGCTTTTGTAAAAATCCCACTGGACCTCTATCCCGTCGATAACGGTCGTTTCCTTGTCCATCCGGTGCAGCCGTTCAAGCAGGGTATTGATCGCGGGGAATGATTCGAGTCCGCCCACGAGCATTCCGCACGCGTTCGGCTTTGTGTTCAGGATAACGAGTTCGTCATGACCGCTTCCCCAGGTAATCTTTCCACCATACCCGAAACCGCTTTTCCATCTAGTCGTATTCCTTGTTATGGTCATATCCGGGGTGGTGATGAAGGTGGCATCCGGAGGAAGACCGATTTGCTCCTGGATATAATGTATTGCGGCAATACCGTATACCGAATTTGCCCTGCATAACTCAGCGCCGCTGTCGTTCAATCCGATAAAAAAACAATGCTGCTTTGCCCGCTTCAGCATTTCTTCTTTTGTCATAACCGCCTCCTCCCTTTTCCAGTATTATTCGTTTTACCCGCTATTTCAAGCCATTTTAAGCTATTTAAAGCCTATTACACTCCTTGAAACCACGGACACACACCGTACAGCTCTTTCAAACTCTTTCGTGTAAAAGGTATTATTTTTCTAAGAAATTAGTCTGCCGCGGCATTTTCTGCCGCAGCAGACTGTACACACTTTTTTTCATTGTTCAGAAAAGCACCGGGACACTCTCTGTGGCACAGCTATATTGTCGCTTTCCCTTCTCATGCAAGACGCCGATTCGACGATACCGTCGATAAGCTCCTTGTAGGTCATCCCGGCAAACGAACAGATCATGGGAAGGTCCGAATGGGTCGGATTGAGTCCAGCAAGCGGATTGATTTCCATGACACAAGGTATCCCATCCCGATCCTGCCGGAGATCGATCCTTCCGGCATCGCGGCATCCGAGCGCCCGCCAGGTTTTTAGCGCGGTAGCTGCGGCAGTTTCCGCGCTCAGATCGGAAGAAAGCCTGTAGGTGACGAGTGTCTCGCACTGTTCCTTGTTGACATACGAATACACGTGCCGTTCGGCCATGTTATTCAATATGACTTCAAGAACGCCGATGACCCGCGCGTTTTTCCCCGTCCCGAGAATCCCGACGGTAAACTCCCTTCCCGGTAAAAATCCTTCGACAATCACCGGCTGCCTGAATTTTTGCAGAAGACCGACACACTGGACGGCAAGTTCTTCCTTCGAATTGATCATCGACGACGAGGTAACGCCCTTTCCCGTTCCTTCGGCAACGGGCTTTGCGAAAAGTGGAAAAGGAAGCGTTATATCATCGATATCGGATTCGTCGCCCACGACGGCAAACTCCGGCGTAGGAATCCCGAAGTCACGGATAACATGTTTCGCCATTCCCTTGTGCAGACAGACCGAAAGCAGAAGCGGATCCGAAAAGGTATAGGGTATATCATACATTTCAAGGATTACCGGAACCTGCGCTTCACGCGCGTACCCGCTGAGTCCTTCAGCGATATTGAACACCAGATCCCACCGTTCTCCCATTGTCAGCCGGCGCATCAGTTCCCTGACGTTCCCGATCCGTACAACATTGTGGCCCAGTACCGCGAGCGTATCGGCAATCGAGTCGACCGTCGCGGAACTGTCGAACTCTGCGGTCTCTTCCTCGGAATATCCCTCAGCAAGATACTCTTCCCGGAGATCATAGGTAATTCCTATTACCATGGTTCTTCTCCTTATCTCAAACGAGAACTATCCTGTATCCCAGAGTTTAACAAACCCTGTCCGGATACACGTAGGTATTGTGTTTGTAATTGCGCAATACGTAATGCTTGTCCGATACGGCCACACAATAGTCCGGCAACAGCGGGATTTTGCCCCCCCCGTTCGGCGCATCGATGACATAATGGGGGACGGCCATACCTGTCGTGTGTCCTCGCAACCCCTCGATGATCTCGAGTCCCTTTTCCACCGGTGTCCGGAAATGGCTTGATCCTGGAACGAGGTCACACTGGTAGAGGTAGTACGGCTTTACCCTTGTTTTTAGTAATCCCTGCATCAACGCCCGCATTGTCACGCTGTCATCATTGATTCCTGCAAGAAGAACGGTCTGGCTACCCAGGGGTATTCCTGCATCGGCGAGACGTGCACATGCCGCTTTCATTTCAGGGGTGAGTTCATCCGGATGCATCGCGTGTATATTAATGTAAAGCGGATGATACTTCTTAAGTATCCTCAAAAGACCTCCGGTAACCCTCTGTGGAAGGACGGCCGGAATCTTTGTCCCGATTCTGATAATCTCGACGTGATCGATATCTCTCAGGCGCGAAAGAATCCATTCGATACGTTCATCGGGAAGGGTGAGGGGATCGCCGCCGGAGACAAGGACATCCCGTATCGCCGGGTTGTTTTTGATATACTCGATTCCCAGGTCCCAGCGTTCTGCGAGGTTGCATTTTTCCGTCTCTTTCGAGACAAGACGGGAACGGGTGCAGTACCTGCAGAAGGTCGAACAGAAATTCGTGACAAGGAACAGGACCCTGTCCGGATAGCGGTGAACGATACCGGGTACCGGACTGTCAAGATCTTCTCCAAGCGGGTCTTCGGTTTCGACATCCATGATGAGTCTTTCGGAAAAGACGGGCACCACCGCTTTGCGCAGCGGTTGGCCGGGATCATCGGGATCGATGAGGCTGAGGTAGTAGGGCGTAATACTGATTGGAAAAGCGGACACATCCGTTGCGAAGAATTTTTCCTCGTCATCCGAAAGGTTGATGTACATCTTCAGCGTTTCCATGTCAATGATGCGGTGCTTAAGCTGCCAGCGCCAGTTGTTCCATTCCTTCTCAGGAACATACGGAAAAAACCGGTCCCTGAATAGCCGGGCTTTTTCATTCACGGGAAACGATGCAACAGACTGTCCTGCAATATCATTGCTTATAGGCGGGCTTTTGGAAACAGGCGGGATTGGACTTATGAGTGATAGCTTGAACGCCACACTCATATTACCCGGAGGCTCTACATCTTCATTCGGAGGTTTATCGACCTCCGTTGTGTAAATGTGCTTTCTCATTTGCACACTCCTTGAAAGAGGATATACCTGCAAAATTTCAGGCTGATGCAAAGATAATACTTTTTCGAACAATGTCAAGAAAAAAAAGTATAAAAAAAACAATATTTTTTTTGGCCGCCGGAGGCGGTTCTGCATACAATGCCCTTGACTTTTTACCAAAAAGAGATAACATTTTTCTACGCTTGAAAGGCGGCGATTTGCCGGACAAAAATGAGGAAACGGACGTGTCGATGTTTCGTATCAGAAGAATTTACGACGATATTCTCCCCGTCAACAAGCACACACTGACACAGGTCGCGGCTATCCTGAGGGACCGCTTCCCGGCAATCTCGGATTACGAAGTATCGTCGCTTGCCGATCATCTGAAAAATCCCATGAAATACAGATACCGGTCAATCCTTTTTGTCTCCGATGATATGATGGGGAGGGTAAAAGGATTCGCCCTTCTCAATCATTATCCCGATCTCAATTTCATCTACCTCGATTACGTGTCGACCTCGAAAACCGTAGCGAGGAGAGGAATCGGCGGGGCACTTTACGAACGAGTCCGCGAAGAAGCACTCACCCTGAAAGTGCTGGGAATCTTTTTCGAATGCCTTCCCGATGATCCTGAGTTGTGCAAAGACCCCGAGTTACTCAAGCAGAACAGGATGCGGCTGAAATTCTATGAACGCTACGGCGCTTTTCCCATTGCCAACACAACGTATGAAACGCCGCTGACGCCGGACGACGACAATCCGCCTTATCTCGTCTTTGACGGACTGGGCAAACACCCGGTCCTTCACCGCGACCTTGTGAAACTTATTGTCACCGCCATCCTGGAACGCAAATATTCGGGTATCTGTCCTCCTGATTATATCGATGCGGTCCTTTCTTCTTTTAAAGACGAGCCAGTTCAATTACGAAAACCGCTCTATATAAAAGAGGAACACCCGGTGACGGTCGCCGTTACGATACCGCAAGACAAAAAAATCGTGCTTGTCATAAACGACAAACACGATATCCATCATGTACGCGAACGGGGGTATGTCGAGGTGCCGGTCAGGATCAGGAGAATTGCGCAGAAATGCCTAACGAGCAACCTTTTCAGAAAAATACCCGTAAAGCATTTCTCCGAGCGCCATATCACGGCGATTCACGAGGCCCGGTTCGTCCATTATCTTCGCGATGTCAGCAAACATCTCAAAGCCGGCGAATCGGTCTATCCCTATATTTTCCCCATACGGAACAAGCGGCATTTGCCGAAAGACCTGATTTACCGGGCGGGCTATTATTGCATAGACACCTTCACTCCGATCAATGCACATGCCTATATTGCCGCGAAACGTGCGGTCGACTGTGCGCTGACCGCGGCGGACGAACTCTGCCGCGGCGACCGAATCGCGTACGCCCTTGTCCGCCCCCCCGGACATCACGCGGAACGCAATACCTGCGGAGGATTCTGTTATTTCAATTCGGCGGCGGCGGCCGCCCATTTTTTAAGCAGACTCGGTAAAGTCGCAATGCTCGATATCGACTATCATCACGGCAACGGCCAGCAGGATATTTTCTACGAACGGAATGACGTTCTCACTATCTCAATTCACGGTCATCCGTCTTTTTCATACCCGTTCTTTTCCGGATTTGAAGATGAAACCGGGAAGGGCGCGGGTGAGGGCTTCAATATAAATATGCCGCTTCCAGAACATATAAATTCCGGTCTCTATATCGATTGCATCAAGCGGGCGGTGGAAAAAATATCCCGGTTCGATCCTTCCTTCCTCATCGTGCTTTTAGGACTCGATATTTCACGGGGCGACCCCGTCGGCACATGGGAAATCGTACAGGAAGATTTCGAGGTAATCGGTGAGATGATCGGGAGTCTTGACATTCCGACACTGGTCGTCCAGGAAGGCGGCTATAACACACGGCATCTGGGGGCCAACGCGATGGGCTTTTTCAAGGGACTCTGGCACGGTATATACCCGTCATAAGCCGGTAAACCGGGCGGGGAAAATGGGTCACATATATAGTCTCTCGAACTCCTCAATATGTTCCCCGATTCCTTTCCGGACGTCAAACAGATATAGCCGCATGGCCGCCCGCTTTCCCTCCTCACGGAGAAACCGCAAGCGTTCCATAATCCTGAAATAACGCAGTTCATAACCGAGTTCTTCATTAAAAAGGGTTTTTACCGTCCTTATATATTCATCCGCGTGGTTCAGGATAACGGGACATTCGTCCGACGCCGGTGTTATCAGGTACGTGACACTCTCCGTCTCAAAATCCATCTCCCTCCCCGCCGGGGCCATGGAACAGACAAGCGGTTTATGTGAGGGGTGAAGAAGACAGTATCCCGTTACCGTTTTCAGGCATTCGTCGTAATCGTTTCGCAGAAACGGGCAGAATAAAAACGGTCTTTTTTTGAACCGGATATACGCCATGGGCATATCGTGCTGCCCCGCTTCACGGATGACGAGACGCTTTTCGAAAAGTCGCGCCGTCGATGTATATCCGCAGAAGACTGCCATTTTTTCAAGGTCGTAGGGGTTAAGCTGTATCCGAGTGTTTCCGCGGCAGCAATTTCCGCAGCATTGACAAGGGAAGAAAGCGCGACAATCCGTATGAGCCTCCGGTTCTTTTACCGTGTGCATGCGAAGTTATTTCCCTGCCCGCGCATCAGAAACGATATTACCGTCCGAGCGTGATTGCCCTAACGCCGAAATATCATACAACTCGAAATTCGCATCCTGAAAATTGGTAAACGCACAATATTTTCCGTTATTGCTGACATCGAGTCCCGTCGGCTGGTTTCCTCCCTGAATCGTTGCAACACATTCCTTTGTTTCCGTGTCGAATATCATGACTTTTCCGTCCAGGGGACTTCTGAGTGTATACCGCTTCTCATTGTTCGGCCCCCTGCACGAGACAAAGAGATACCGGGCATCGCCGGAAATATCGATCGTGTTCGGATTATGGAACACCTTGTACCGGTGCAGTATCTCGAAGCTTTCACAGTCGATTTCATACACTTCGCAATGGTACATGTTGCTGACAAAAATACGCCTGTCATCCGGCGCAATCACTATATGCCGCATCGCTGCCCCGCGCTTGTAAATCCTGCCGTCTTCCGACCAGTCGTCTGTTTTATATTTAAAAATGAATCCGCCGTCAAAAGAGGCGATATATAGATACCGAGCATCCAGGGAAAACGCAAGCCCTCTCGGTGCTTTCGGTATGTCGATCTTCCTGATCACCTTGCCCGTTTCATACTCGATGATGGATACATCATTCGAACACCAGTTCGAGACGGCAAGCAAATCGAGCCGGTCGGAATAAGCGATGACCTTTGACCATGAACCCCCGGATTTGATCGTGCGTTTGTATGCCACCGTACCGTCGGTTTTCACATCATACTCATAAATTTGCGCCGGTCCCATTTGGGACACGAAATAGCAGTGATATTTCTCGATAAAAATTCCTTCCACGAATCCGAGTTTCCGTGCCCATTGGTCCGGCCCGACGAGACAGGTTATCGCTTTCTTTTCCATATCGAATATCTGAAACCCCTGTCCTCCGAGCAGCGTGATATAGAGGTATCTGTCGTCCGGCGAGAATGTCACCTGTTTCGGCGCTCCCCCGCAGGAGAAGATGCCGATCTGATTGACGAAAGGAACCTGCCGTTGATACCGTAGAAGAAATCGATCCTCTTTTTTTATGTCAAGACCGATCGATTGAACGGGACCGTCTTCTTTAGTGAGTTCAAGGGTGTGCCTGCCGTGAGTAAGAAAGCCGTTAAAAGGGAGGACACCGCTGCTTTCACCGTCGATCGTGTATGCTATCCAGTCTTCCGTCGCATCGATACTCACGTCGTATTTCTTTTTCTCAAGCTCGATGACAATCTCTTTTTTCGCAAATATCGATTTATTTTCAAACCTGCCGGAAACAGGCAGATATCCTTCCTTTTGAGCCAGCACTTCTATCGTCTTGTCTTTCGTGCTGTATTTCCCGGCATTCTCAAATTGATTACCGTCGACCAATAAAAGCGCGTCTTCCGGAGTCACCCGGATTAAAAATGAATATGTGCATGTACAAAGGAAGGAAAAAGAAAAAATAAGGAAAAAGAACGTCTTTATCATATGTTTCATACTATAAAGATATAGAGAGTACCTGTTGCAATGTCAAGATACTCCCGATTATTTTGAGGCCGTCAACTAAAAACGGAACATATTCAAGCGTCCTCCGGGAAAGAAATCATTATTGGAAACGAGGCCTCCCGTCGTAATAAAGCGTGGCTGCTGATATAGTTATTCCGGAGACAGTGAATTCTTATTTCAGTGACCGTGTGGGGGACGGTTCCGGATAATATTCATACCCTGAAATCAGTATATCATTCCGGTAAAGGGCGATTCTGTTATGTTGTTTGTAACCGGTAATCGACGGATCAAAAGAAAAATCGTCCGCCTGGTTGTAATTACTCCAGTCTCCCTTGTTGATACGAACCAGTATCTCACCGGAATTGCCGCCGGGAGCTATGCTTACCATTGCCGCCGGTGAAAAGGTGATATCCACATACCCGTAGGAAAAGGAAAGATTGACCAGTTGACTGCCGATCACCGCGTATTCGACAAGATAGAATTCATCCTTCGCACCGTCATTTGTATAGAAATAACGTACTTTTAACTCATGAAGCGGAATCGTTTCCTGGCCTGCGTTCACAATCATGATATGGGGTTTTATCATGGGGGATTCGGTCCTTGTTTCACCGCATTTATAGACGACATACAATTGTGCATGTAACGAGAAAACCGAAAGGAATAGTACAAGTATAACTAACACCGGTATTTTCTTCATGACGCATATCCTCCAAATATTCCTTTTAGTAATATAATCCGTATATCTTCTTATTCCCATTATACACCATATAGCGTGAAAAGGCAATCGGAAATATAAATTTACCCGTACTTCCTGCAAGCCGGCCGCCTTTTCCGGCCATGTTCACCACCTCATTACCATACGGCAGTCTGAACGGATCTGCCGAATACCAAAAAAAAAGCCATCATGCTGCTTTTCCCTATTCAAACCCCTAACGTCGGATCAGAAATGCCTTTTTTTAAGTATTTCAACGATCGTTCTGTCAGATTCTGCAAAATCGAACGAATCAAAATCATCCAGGGTGATCCATCGTATTTCCTGATGCTCATGAAGTTTCAGTTCACCATCAAGGTACTCAGTATAATACGCCATTAGTTCGTAGTCTTTGTCCTCATTTGAAAATCTGTGTGAACCGATAAACTCCCCGACTGTTATCGCAATATCAAACTCTTCATGTATTTCCCTGACAAGTCCTTCCTGCGGTGTTTCGCCCGCTTCCACTTTGCCGCCCGGAAACTCCCATTTATTTCCGAGACTTCCCCCCTTTTTTCGCCTGGCGATGAGAAACTTGCCATCTTTAACAAATACAGCTGCCGATACCTTTTGCATAGTATTTTAGTTTTTAGTATGCAGATCGATCTCATTATGTCAATTCATTCTTTATGAAAAAACCACACCGCCCGGCCCCTTATTTTGCCGGAGAACGGGCTTTATCCTTGACTGAACCGGTCTTTTTTTCATATAGTAGCTTCCTATGAACAATATCCTTACCGCCACGATCAACCGCGTTAAAGCCAATCAGGACAACTTCTCCTGGCTCGTTCCCTTTTTCGTCCTTGTTGTCTGGACAATTGTCGTATTCATTACCATTTTTACGACCGGGTTTCATCCATTCGACCTCTGGCTTGTCGCATCGATAATTTTCCGCTTGAGTATTATCGCATCGAATCTTTATTTTTTATGGAATCTTTTCATTCTCGAAAACAGGCATCTTTACCATACGCTGAAAACCTATACCGGTTATTGTATTCTTGCGGTTTATATCGGCTTTTCCCTTCCGAGACTTTCGTGGGAAATGAACGGACTGATAACGGAATCCCGCGCTTTCATGCTGTGGGTTTTCAGTTCCATTTCGAGTCTTCTCCCCTTGATACTTTATTTTTTATTATGGAAGAAAAAAACCCGGCTTTCATGGGGGATCATAACGGAAGAAGAGGCGAGGGAGAAAAAAACCAAATTCAAAGTTCAACGTTCCATGAAGCAGATGGTCATCGAAAACGTTCATGTGTTCATTCAGGCAATAATCATCGTTATCCTCATTCAACACTTTGTATTTCAACTCTACCTTATCCCGTCCGAATCGATGGTACCTTCGATCTTAGTCAATGACAGGGCCCTTGTCACGAAATTCCTTTCCGGTCCTTCCATTCCGCTTACCGACTGGAGATTCCCTGCCATTCAAAAACCGCATCGCGGCAGCATCGTCGTCTTCGAAAGCCCCGACTACAAACAAACATCACTGCTGAAAAAAATTTTCCAGCACTTCGTCTTTCTTGCGACCCTTTCTCTTGTCGATATCGATCTTGATGAAAACCACCAGGTAAGGAAGCGGTTTATCGTAAAGCGCGTTATCGGAGAACCGGGTGAAAAACTCATGATGCTTGACGACAAGGTATATATCAAAATACGGGGGGAGTCCGATTTTATACCGATCGATTCCGTCGACCGAATGGGCCCTTATGCCCATACGGACCTCTATGACGAAATAAAGGAAATAAGAAAGGAGATAAAGTACATCCCCGTAACACGGGAAACCAGAGAAATCCTGACCGCATGGGACAATAAAAAGAAACTTCTATCAATCGATATACTTGAAAAGGATATTGCGTATCTCGTCGATACGATACAAACGATCCGGTCAAACGGCGGAAGAGAATTGTTTGAGTATTTCACCATGTGTCTCGAGGAGGTTCGTGTCTTCAACACGGCAAACCCTGTTTCTCGCCTTGACGTGTTTCATGGTTCGGAAATCGAACATTTTGAAGAATGCGAGGTAAGGAGTGAATACCATGTGTATAAAAAATATTTCTCACCCGATAATAAGGAAATTAACTATTCACATGAACCGCTATCACCCTATTCCCTTAACGGGAAAAAACTGAGTCTTCTCTTTCAAAAACTCTGTCTCGAAAAATTCAAACGGTATCTTGAACTTATCGTCGAGAATACATTGATCGCCGCCATATGGGAAGACGCGGCGCTTGTGGCGATCCTTGAAGAATTGAATGATTTTTATATTTACATCAGATATTACGATGAAAGAAATTTCCCGGAATTTCCAGCCGCTGAGAGCCAATATATCCCGGAAGACCACTACTTTCTTATGGGTGACAACAGATATCATTCATACGATTTCCGATTTTCCGCCCAAAACGAAAAACCGACAAGGATCGATAAAACAGATCCGCATTCGTTTGTTTATTACTCAATGCTCAATCCCCATCTGCTGGAAGAAAAAAAGATATTGGGGCTTGTCGTTGCCCGGCTCTGGCCTTTTAGCAGGTTTGGAACAATTGACTAAAACTACCCACCCCCATTGCCGGGGTTATGGTGTAATGCCTTATCCGCTTAATATCCTAGAACCAAACCCCTCCTATTATTCGATAATTTAAAATAGGTTATTTACACGTTTATAATATAGGAGATTCCCCTATATAAATATCAGTATAACACTGATTGTATTGTGAACAAAAAAGAGATACTTTAAACATGATATAATAAAACAAAAGGTATAGTGGTAATAAGTGTATTCGATAGTCCGGAATAGAGGCATTATCCTTCTTCCGGCTGTCTGCTTTAAATGTAAATAAAAAAAGGAGGTGGACATATCGGAGAAACCAGTCTTCATCCAAAATAACGCCATGTAATTGAGATTGACCTTAACACCGTCGAAGTTTTTTGGCTTTTTGATAAAAACCGGAGAGGTTGTGCGCCAATCTCGATTACGAACAAACAGAACATTAATTTTATTAATTTAAACATAACAAAATATAAAAGAGGTTGGAGGAAAAAATGACAAAAATAAAGGTATTCTTTATTGTAATGTTATTGTGTATTGTATCGTTATCGGCATTCGGGCAAAAGGTACAATACAGATGCGGTGATTATAACGCACCACTCGATAATCAAATTAAACCCCATTTAACCATTATCAACACAGGGCCAACGACATTGTATCTTTCAAGGCTTACTGCGCGATATTATTATTCAAAAGATACCGTTTCCCGGGAAATGTTTTATGTCGATTACGCCCGTATCGGTGGAGGAAACGTAACGGGTACCTTCTCCGCTGATTATATCGAGATAGGTTTTACTTACGTAGCAGGGATTCTTTATCCGGGACAATCGACCGGAGACATACAGCTGCGATTAAACAAGGTGGATTGGTCAGCTTATAACGAGAACAACGATTATTCATACGATGGATCGCAGACCTCTTATACGGATTCGGAAAAAATCACCCTGTATCTTGACGGAAACCTTATCTGGGGAATCGAGCCCGGCAGCCAGGAGCCGCCGGCGGCAACAGAACCGCCAGAAATAATTCCGGCGGAACTTCCCACTCCCCAGCCGGGAAGCATGGCCTTTATTGAAACGGACGGAATGATTGTCATGGAAACCGAAAGCTTTACCGGAAATATCGCCGGTACCGGTTCCTATGCCGATTTTTCATGGATTGAACAGCCAGACAGCCTTTCAAGCGGCGGTATATACATGTATGCGTCGCCGAACTCGGGTATCAGCTCGGCGAACTCAACCGATGCTCCCAAAATGGAGTACCTCATAAACCTGACATCGGACAATGCCGTATGGTACGTGTGGGTATTGAGAAAGGGATTTTCGGCAAGCGACGACTCATGCGGAACCGGTTTTGATGACGGAACAAAATACGAATGGCATTACGGGACTTCATGGTCATGGTCATGGGTAAAAAGCGGCCAAAATTACAATCTACCGGCAGGATATCATACCTTCAATCTCTGGATGAGAGAAGACGGGGCCACTATCGATAAAATCATCCTTACAAAAGACAATCTTTATTACCCCACCGGCACAGGACCGGATGAAACACCGCAGGAAGGAACCGAACCAACCCCCGCACCGACACCGCTTCCGACAGATGTTTCGACACCGGAACCGACAAACGAACCGGGGATAGTTTCGGTGGCACTTCAATACAAATGCGGCGATCTTAATATATCAGACCAGCATATCAAACCCCACATCCATATTGTCAATACCGGTACAGCGACAATCGAACTATCGGAAATGACCATTCGCTATTACTATTCGAATGAAAGCACCTCAGGTGATGTGTTTTATGTCGATTATGGGGCTATTAACAATAATTATATAACCGAATATATAGCCAATAATGTCACAGGTACATTTTATGACGGGTATCTTGAAATCGGTTTTACACCCGAAGCCGGTGTCCTCGAACCGGCAATCGATACCCTGGAAATCATGGTTCGCATCAATAAAGAAGACTGGAGCAACTATGACGAAAGTGACGATTATTCGTGTGATATTTCAAAGACAACGTATACCGATTGGGACCAAATTCCTGTTTATATAAACGGAACACTCGTTTATGGTCAGGAACCTTCAGTTTCGACTCCGGTCCCGACAGCAGAACCGACAGCAGAACCGACAGCAGAACCGACAGCAGAACCGACAGCAGAACCGACAGCAGAACCGACAGCAGAACCG
>JAFGHO010000133.1 GCA_016930085.1 Spirochaetales bacterium | reverse complement strand
CCGTTAGTTTATTTTTACCGTGGAGCCCTTTATCGTCATATTCCGGCTTGCCTTGATTTCGATATCCTTGCTTTTCGTTTCCGCGGTCAGCCCGTCCGCCTCGATTTTAAGTCCTTTCTTGAACGTGAACTCGCCTTCCTCCGCTTCAATTCCCAGTTTTCCCGATGCGCTTATCCGCAGGTCCTTGTCCGTTTCGATATTGATCGTCGTGTCTCCTGAAAGAAACTCGAACCGCGTCTTTCCGTCTGCGGCAAGTATCTGGATTTTCTCTTCCCCGTCTTTGTCGTCCAGGATAATCTGGTGGCCGCTTCTGCTTTTTATGAACTTGAGGTTGTTTTCGCCGTCTGAGTTGAGGTCGGAGGCGGTGTTTTCGCCCGTTTCGGGCGGTTTCCGGTTCGCAGACCAGATCGAGCCCAGAACGATGGGGCGGTCGGGACAGTCGCCCAGAAACCCGATAACGACCTGGTCGTCGATTTCGGGGAGGATGAACGCCCCGCATTCGGGACTCGCGTAGGCGGTCATGACAGGAATCCAGTCGGTTTCAACCTCGTCGCCGATGTGAGGGAGTTTTACCTTGACCCGTCCAAGGCCGTCGGGGTCCTCGTTGTCCGTCACGATTCCTAAAACGGCGCCGTACTGGTAATAATTATTCATCGCATGTTCCCCCTTTTACCCGGTTTGGCAGGGCTATTGTACATTGCTTTCTGTAAAAAGTAAAGTGTACAGCAGCTTTTCATAAAGCAATTGAATGATCCGATTCGGGAACTTTTATATCGTAGAGCTAAAAAGGAAATCAACCGGATTTGCCGAGAATCCGGTCTGCAAGCAGACGCAAACCTTCGTTCAACCGGAAAACAAAAAGTTTTTCGGGAACGTCCGGATCCCAGTCAATATAACAGGGCCCCCATGCTTCGTGTTCCATAAACGCCCCACTCGCCATTTCATCCGTATACCCGCACAACACGGGAAGACTGATTCCCTGGGGGTAGGCGCCCCCGGTGTGAAACATGATCAATTCAGGGGGCATCGCGCTCCCGCCCGCGGGAAACGCAAGGGTCTTGATCCAGTTTCCCTTCGGGGAAAACAAAAACACATCGTCGAAACATCTGTTTTTCAGGCGCTGCAGGATAAGCGGTTCGACCTTGACCTTTTCACGTTTTTCATCCCATCTCACGGAAAAATAGGCGGCCTTGCCGTTGACAAGCACGCTGCAGATCAAAATGCGCTTTGCAGGATGGATCGCGTCCGAGCGGTGCCATGCGTCCATTTGCGTTTCCGTCAGTTTCCTGGTCAGCCTGTCCTCGAAGAGATCTTCAGGTTTTTTGGCGTCATACCCGCACGCGAACCACCAGCGTGTCCGGTCGGGTTTTGTGTAGACGCAGAGGACCGTGTTGTCGTAATAAGGAAAGGCCTTTCCGGGCCCGAGGACGACCTCGCCGATCGTCTCCCTTTTTTTAAGGTCATAGAAGGTCAGGTTTACCGCGCACCCCGGACAGTTCGTATAGGTAATCCCCATGATACGTTTTTCGGGATCGGTGGTAAAAACTGAAAGGATCTTGCCGTTCCCGTCGTTCGATGCGGTAATATGGGCGGTTTTTTTCGATTCGAGGTCCAGAAAATACACGCCGCGCCCCCTGACGATCCACATGATATTATGTTCGTTGTCCGAGTTAAGGTTTAGGCTTTTATTTTCGGGATGGCCGGGAAGCACCGCGTTCAATTCGGTATTGCCTTCTTCATCGATTTCAAGCAGGCAGAACTCCCCCGTTTCGTTCAACGCACCGACGGAGTTTTTTATATTAACCCCGGTTATACCGCGTATCACCGCGTCCGTTCTGATGACTTCGGGTTTCAAACGTTTCTGCATGATCGGCTGTCCTTTCCGGAACAGTATTTTTTAACACCTTCGAAGAACTCGGGCTTTATCAAGGATTTTCCAAAAAATATGAAAAACAATGGTGTTATACATTGTCGCTATATACCTCATTTGCTCATTAATAGCAGCTTACTGTCGTCCTTTGTTTTAATAAATTCGGATTTATACACAAAGGTATTCTTCATAAAAATAAGTTTTGAGTATGCATTATTAAGAAAATCGTCTCTTTCCTGGAAATTTACTTCCGCAACATTACACCATGCATCGTCTTCAAACAATTTTTTCAGATTTTCTATATACGAGTTCAACAAACCGGTATTCCATGCATATGCCTTGTCGTTTTTCTCATGGTCCACCAGCTCCCCGCTTTCGTTTTCCTTCAGAAATCCGAGGAACCGCAGCGGGTTGACCACGAAAAACTGGTTCCATACATCGAATTTGTCGCCGAGTTTCCTTGTCAAGGCTTTACTCAATTCGAACATTCCGTTGTAAAAGCTGCCTGCACTTTTCATTGCGTTTTCGGAAAAATACCAGTCGGAAGCAAAAATAATCCTTTCTTTTAACGTCGGGTTTTCATTTATGGCTTTTGCCAGGTTTTCTACCATTTCTTCAAATTTATATAAATCAACATTAATACCTAAATTACGGAGTATATTGGCGCCCCGCATGACGGTGTTGTAATCCATAAAGAGAGGACGAAGGAGACCCTGACTCAAGCCTGTGTCGTAATAATGATAACAGTTATTTACCAAAAAAGCATAATCAGCAGTATCTTTGATTGCTTCGATATTGCGGCCGTCAGACGTTAATTTGCCGAACTCCCGAATTTTTATTTCAGCGGGAAGGAGTTCCTTTAACGTATAACAGGCCATATCCGTATACACATTCGGATGTTCATTGACGAGAGAAATAATATTCTTCCTCCAATCCATTTTCTTGTGATCGAGGGACTCCGATTCCGTTTTTGAAGCGCATGCTTCGTCTTGTATTTCGGATTGATCTTCAGTCCAATGTTCGCTGTTACTGAAATGCGCAAAATTAATTCTCAATTTCTTGAATTCCTGCAATACATGCGTCCAATGCCATGTTGCGGAACAACGGTGATCGAGGTAAAGCGCCGATTGAACGGCATCATAGACATCGTTCTTTACACGATTCATTTTTTTTAAGTTGAAACCGTCACCGGCGGTCATGCCTCCCGGCATATTATGAACGGTAATCGGTATTTGGTTGTCCTCGCAATAGGAATAGAAATCAATCATATGTCCGTAAAATGACGGATTGTCAAACGGCAATAAAAGAGGGCGAACGGTCTTGTAAAGATAAGGAGGATATCCCAATGCAGGATACATTTTGAAACCGAGAAAAACGCCGCCTCCGGGTATCATCTTTTTTTTTATTTCATCAAACATTATGCAGCACGGTTTCCTTTGAACGACCTTGTTTCCCGCGATATCGATGTTCGTATGCTCTTCGAACAATATACTTTTCAGATATTCCCGTGTCAAAAAAACGGGTTCGGATATATCGATCATTTTTCGCAAGGGAGTGCGGCGGAAATGGGTCTCGAGTTCTTTCGGACTCGTCAGCTGTAAAAAGCAGTGATCCGTTTCCAGATTATCAAGGATTTTTCCCTGGTCACCCGGCGAATAAAAACGCCTGGGGTCAAAATGGTAAAAGGGAAGCATTTCCAGGGGATATCGAAAAGCACTCGCTTCGGTGTAGGTAATTTGCGATCGGTAATCTTCAAATACATCAACTTCGTTTCCAGGAACCTTCTGCAGAAAATGAATATACCGTTTATTGTTGATTTTCGCTTGAAAATGTGAAACTGTATTTACAAGGCTTTCCTTGAGTTCCTGTAAAGTCTTTTTCTTGTATAAATTGTATATAGTCGTGCAATCAAACGAAAAAATCAGCCGGTGTATATTGATGTCGTGGCTGTACAGCTTGATCCCGTAATTATCTACCATATTCGAGAAATCATCCAGATGTTTTTTAATATCAAAATCATAAAACAAATGATTTTCATTGTTCCGTGGATCGTATTCATGGTTTATTACAGGCTGATACGGATAATTGGCCTGTTGGGGTGTATAATCGATTCCATAGGCAAGAAAATCGTCTATATATAAGAAGGTATTTTTTTCGGGAACCGGAATGTAATAGGGAATACGGAAATAACCCCAGATGTGGGCAAATGAAAGGTCCATGGGAAGCATGACATTAATTCTTGCTACATTACTGTTTTGAAAATAATATAAACTGTTCTTATAAAAATCAACGAGTATTTTGTTTGTCGATGTTGAGCTTTCTTCAAGTTCAGTTGAAAGTTTGTCCGGATCCTTGGGATTCAACCATTCGAGACTCCGTTTCATATCTTCTTTTCTCGCGATTCCAAGAAATATTTTCGCAATGATATCCGTACTGTACTGGCCTATACAGCCGAAATCGCCGTACTGCCCGATATAATGTGCCAGCGCCAGCGCAGAAAAAACCCGCATTGTGCCGATATCCATGAACTCTTTTCTATCCGTTCCCGCAAACATCCCGAATAATGAAAGAAGCGGGCTGATGCCTTTCACCTGTCTGTACAGCGTTGCCCACGCAAGGGGCAGGGGCGTCGTATTGAGGCTTTCGATGTGCATGTGGGCGTCGACGAAAATTCGCTGGGGAGGGATTTTAACGATAACCTCGGCATCTGTCGGCAGCGAGAGGTTGTTTTCCTTGGAATATCTGTCACTTTCAACGGCGACATAAACTTTGTCATACGGAAGCGCGACCTTTTGACCGGAATAAATCAGCTCCGCTTTTCTCCCGCTTCCCGCATGGATGAATCCAGGATTCCTGTTTTCCGGAAGGTCCCACACCTGCTGCCAGGCAAGATGCGGGTCCATCTCGAAGTGCATATCGGGAACGAGCGTGTTGTTTTTATACCGGTAAACGATGGATGCAAGGCTGTCGTTTCGTTCCACCGTGTAATTATAAAACGGCATATGAACTCCTTTATTGAACCCCCGTATCAGGACGTTTCGAATTCCTCGTAGATTAATTGAATCTGATACCGGCCCGGGATGACAGTATTTTTATTGATTTTCCCGTCGTCTCCCGTAGTACCCTCGATCTTTTTCCCGTCCGGATAGCATATTTTGTATGCGACGTTTTTCATGGGCTTGCCGATTTCGTCGAGGATCGTGATCCTTATATCGCCGCCGATCTCGATAAGGCCGCTTTCCGCCGTTTCACACCGGTAACTCGTGCATGTAAAACAAAACCTGGCGGTTTTCATTGCCGGGTTTTCGAATGGTTCCTCGTAATCCTCGATATGATATCTGAACATCCGGGGATCGACTTCCATGCCGAGGCGTTCCCGGTAGTAATCGGCGAGGGGATTCGCTTCCTCCTTGAAAACAAACTCGTCCATCGTGTATTTCCATGTCACTTCCGCTTTGCCGTCATTGTTCTGCCCCACGATCACGGCGACGGGCATGTCCTTCTCCCTGTCGGCCCCTTCCTCCCAGACGGTAAAGAAGACGCCGGCGTTTTCGTGCTGGTTGACGCACCGCACCTCGAGCGTCACTTCCTCTCCGGTCACGGCCTTTGACGTACTCCATTTGGGATCGGCGAGCGAGCGTTCGATGTCCTGGGGCCGCGGGGTTCCGGGAGGAGCCGAGGGTGAGCGCGTGTTGATGAGAAACCCCCCGTCCTTTTCGAACTGGATCGCGTCGAGACCGGGGATCATGATCGGGACGGGGACCGCCGCACCTATTGCGACGATCGCGCATGTCTCCTGCGGCTGCGGGTCATTGCATGTCTTGACCATGCTTCCCAGCACCGCCGCCTCCTTCTTGTTGATCTTGACCGATGGCTCGGTCCCGGAAGATACTTCGCCCTCGTTGTTCGGCCGGCTCTTGAATTTCACCCCCGGCGGCATGGGAAAATGTCCGGGGGTGTCGAACTTCGATTTGCTTCCCTTTACGGCGGCAGCCTTGTCGTTCACCGTGACGTCGTCGGAAAGCTTGTCCGCAAGCTTTCCCATGTAAGGGTGGGGGATCATGGGCACGGTCACAAGCCCGCTGGAAGAGGGGACCATGATATCGTGGAAATCGACCCCCACCACCATGTCGTCCTGTTTCGCGATCTGTCTGAATCCAGCGGTCACCCCCCCGGACCCGCTCAGCTTGATCTTCGATCCTTTCAGCACCCCCTCCGCCCCCGATGACAGTTCCATCCCCTGCTTCGAGGAAATCGAGCAGTCGCCGTCCTTGCAGCATACGCTCAAATCCTTGTTTATTCCGATGAGGGCCGCGTCATGAGCTTCGATAATGAGCTTCCTGCACGTGATGTTGATATCCCCCTTTTCATTGACGACCTGAAGCCCCTTTGCCTTGTCGAGCACGAGCCGCATTTCCCCGTCCTTTGTCATGACGCATATATGCTCCTCCCCGTCGGTATCGTCGATGACGATACTCGAGCCGCTTTTCGTGGTCAGGACTTTTACATTGTTTCCTTTGTTGCCGTCCACGGGCGGTACGGCCCTGGGGGTATACATGCAGCCGATGACGACCGGTTTCGAGGGATTGTCGTTCAAAAACACACAGACGACCTGATCGTCGATTTCGGGAAGGGCCCAGAGACCGCGGTCTTTTCCCGCGTACGGCCTCGCGAAGGGAATCCAGCCGGTGGCAATCGTTTCTCCCCAGAAGGGAAATCTGACCTTGAGCCGCCCCAGTTTGTCCGGGTCCTTGTTGTCTTCCACGATACCGATATGCAGGCGGTTTCTTTTGAGGGGATGCGTGAAAAAAACTTCCGAGCCCCGGTCTGCGGGATCGAATGCGCTCGATTTTATCCTGTTAAAGTGTGCGGCGTGAAAAAACAATCCGTGTCCTTTTTGCCGTTAGTTTATTTTTACCGTGGAGCCCTTTATCGTCATATTCCGGCTTGCCTTGATTTCGATATCCTTGCTTTTCGTTTCCGCGGT
>JAFGHO010000132.1 GCA_016930085.1 Spirochaetales bacterium | reverse complement strand
TTTACCCACACACTCCGGGAATCGCTCCATCAATTGACAGGCGATTATTGAAACATTTTCGTCTTCGGTAGTATGAATTGATAATTCATCACCCTTCCATGAATAAAGTATAATTCTTAATCCATTATATGCCATTTTTCTGATATGGCTTGATATCCTCGCTTTTAATGTATTGTACGTTCGCTCCTTTACCATGGTTTTACCCTCCCTCTTTACCGTTACAATGAAAATATAGTGTACAGTTTTGTGTGTAAGCAAATTAATAAACAAGTATTAAGCTGGTATAAAGTGGGTACAAAATATACATACATTATACCAGTGCGGAGGTTTTTAAAGCTTCATCACTTTCGTTTCACCACATATGGAAATGTTGATCTTGCTTAGCCAATCCGGAAATAGTTTTTGTATGAGGTTGGCGATTTTTACAACACCTTCATTATTTGTGGTATGGATTCTCAGATTATTGTCCTCCCAGTCAAAGAGGGCAATCTTTATTCCATGAAGAGCCATTTTCTGTATCTGAAAAGATACTTCAGCCTTTATACTATTAAGCGTCGTCTTCTTTGTCATTGTTTCTTCCTCCCCCCCGTTAAGAGGTGGTAGCATTATACTGTAGTACAATGGTTGTAATCAAATAAAATCAATCCATGTATATTAGTATATACCGGGTAAAAAATCGGTATATATCAGGTATAAAATAACGGGAGAGATACCTGGTCGGGCTGCTTGAGTCATTTTTTCCCGTCTTTCATATACACCGCCCCCGCTACTTCATCATTGTCCGCCGTCCGGACGCTGACGTGGTACCCGGAGAGATGCTTTCCGCACGTTGTTTCGAGACGCTGCATGACGACCGGACCCTGTTCTGCGGTACCGATGTAGACGATTATTTCCTCGTCTTTTATATTGTAAAAAAGGACATTCAGGCCGTCCCTGACCATGGCCCTGAGTTGGTCGGAGACGATGTAACATATCGGAACTGTATCGGGCATGCTGCCTCCTTTACCTTTGAAAATGAGTATGGCTGCCTTCCTATCATACGCTGCAGGATGCGGCCTGTAAATCAGGAAATTATACCCCCCATATCGGGGAATTCCTGATACATTGAGGTGCTGTTATGTGATACGCCGGGTATCGGTAGATCCGGTCGGACTGAGTGAAAATCACCATAGCGAAACAAATGCGAGGACCGTACATCCCTGCAACGGTCATCGGACTCACTCCCTTTCGGTATGAGTTTCTATGAAAAATCCTTTTTCCATGCTTTTGCTTGCTGGCGGCTTTATGTATAATGGTGGTCTGACGGGCGGAATGGGACGGCCTGAATCCCCATGCCTTCAAGTAGAATTTGACGCGAATTGTCCGAATGAGGGGCCAACATATGGAAAAGTACCTGTTTATTGACATCGAAACGACCGGTCTGGATACGAATAAAAACGGAATTATCCAGATCGCAGGGATTATTGAAATAAACCGGAATATATGTGAAAAATTCAATTTTCATGTAAAACCTTTCGCCTCAGATATCATCGACCCCGAGGCGCTCAGAATCAATAATGTCGCGATCGACGCTTTTATTAATGACGGGCGCTACATCGATCCCGTTGCGGTGCATGGAAAACTGATTGCGGTCTTTTCCCGTTATATCGACAAGTTCGATAAAAAGGACAAGTTTCACCTGGTCGGATATAATTCTCTTGCATTTGACGTCCCCTTTCTCAGATCATGGTTTTATAAGTGCGGGGACACTTATTTCGGATCGTGGTTCTTTACCCCGTCGATCGATATTATGCCGGTATGGGCGTATCTTCTCGCCGCCGAAAGGGACCGGCTTCCCGATTTCAAGCTGTCGACCGTCGCGGCCCATTGCGGGATTGATATTGATACGATTCAATTCCACGATGCCATGCAGGATGTCGAAGTTACGAGGGAGTTGTATCACGCCATAGGCGGGCTGTGAAAAGCTATACGATAAAGATTCGTGTGGAATCGCGTGCGCCGAAAATCCGGAAAAAACTATGGTAAAAGAGGGGGAGGGGACTGACGTCTTATCGGCGCCGCCCCCTCCTTTTATGGTTTGTCAGAAGGAAAAAAGGATACCTTGAGCATAATGTCTGTAAAAATATATGCAATAAGGGAAATATTGAATATTGCCTAGGAAAATGGAGGAAAATATTACCGGAGTATTTTGCTAACCCCAAAGCGTGTATTAACGTCAAAAACGTGATCTGTATCATGTGTCGATCAGGGAGAGGAGACAACGTGAGTATGGCGGTGCATACGGATTTACAATTTTAGTATTTTTGTATTGCCTATGATCGCAATACTGATTTCATTCAGAATTCCCGAACATTTTTTTTTGAGAATATCGGCCAACTCCTCGAGCATGTCGTCGTTGTTGACATGGATATTGAGGTTGTTATCGTCCCAGCTGTATAAAATCACATGTATGCCGATGTCATGAAGCTTTTTAAACTCATAGATCAGTTTTACCTTGAAATCGGCGAGTCTTTGTTCTTTCTTCATATCTGCTCCTCCCATTGATATCCAATGTCAACCTAATAATATGCGAAACAATATTCAATCAGGAAATTTTTGTTTTTCAATTAAGAAAAAACCTTATGGGCGCTTCTATAATCCTGCACGGCAGGTTTTTAGAGGAGTCCCTGTGTTATTAACGTTTTACTGTTTTTCCACGATATAGGTGACGGTAAATTCTTTCATTGCCCCGGGACAATGATGTTTTAATGCCCAATCGATGTCGATGACCCTGCTGTCGTCTTTTACATGAATCTTGAGTTCATGATCGTCTATGTCATAGAGGAGAATGGGGATGCCATTCAACGCAAGTTTTTTCAATTCAAACTCGATGATGGTAGACGAATCGTTAAGATTGCCCAGATAATTCATATATTTCACCTCCTGTTTGACATCTGTTTACAGCATAACCATTTTATACTGCATCGTGCAATCAGGATATTTCTTATTATTCGATAAGGGGATGATGGAATGGTTTCAGGAAAAGCCTTAAGGTATGATTATTCCGTATCTTTTTATTTTATAAATAATTAATGCACGTAATGAAAAAAATTATGTCTTGTCCGGGCAACCGTGACCGGGTGCATTACTTTTTTTGTTTTCCGAATGTGGCCTGCATGACATTATTTCCTTTTTTATCATTGATCATGATCCGGACATTGTCGAGTTCGTTTCGCCATGATGACCACAACTCCTGGATAATATCGAATATTTTATTGTCGTCTTTGACACAGAGGACAAGTCTGTCCGGTTCCCATTTCAGGGAAACAATGGAATACCTGCCATTCGGAATTTTTCTGATATGCTGCGTAATCATTGTTTTGATTTTTGTATCAGGCATATTCATTTCCCGTTTCACTCTCTCCCGGCTGTACGCCGGGGCGATGATCCTTCTTGATACCCGCTATTGCACTATTAAAAACAGAGGCGGAGGAAGGAATTCGGGACAGGAACACCGGATTGGGTAATCCGGCAGCGTCTCCGCCTCTGACAGTAAAAGTATATCCCGTTATTGGATTGCACATCTTCTGCCCTCAAGCCCGCAATAGTTGCCGCCACCTCTTTGTGTATACTTGTACTATGAATCTATACCGATATGATTCATCCTAACTATAAGAATACAAATAATATGAAATTGGACAATAAGAGAAACCATTAAATTAAATTTAAGATATACCATGAGGTCCTAGGGGATTCACCTATACTCCCATACCGGACGATGTTTCAATCGACCCGATCGCCTTTCCCGGCTGCATGCCGTTTCCGCCGTATTTTCATGGACCGGGCAACTTTTTCATCCATGGCATTGTTTTTTACAGGTTACTTTGATAGATTATGGTTATGGAAGTTCTTTGTCCGACGTTTTCGGGTTTTTGCCCCGGCGTAAAAAGGGCTGAAAAGCGTATTTTAAAAGTAAAAGAGGATCATCCGACTGAAAAGATTTTCACGATCGGGAATCTTATAAACAATCTTTCCTATATCCGTTTCTTGAAGGAAAAGAACATCATCACCGTTAATGATGATGATATATCCGGAATAAACCATGGTTCGATAGTTGCCATACGCACCCATGGCATCGACAGGAGGATAGAAGCGGCGTTGCATGAACACTTTGATGTCATCGATTTGACCTGCGGCAATGTTAAAAAAGTACAGCTTAAAATAAAGGATTATTCGGATAGAGGATTTTACATTATCATTACGGGAAAAAGAAAGCACCCGGAAATAATCGGATTGAAAAGCTATGCGCGGGAAAGCTCTATCATTGAAACCGATGAGGATCTTGATCTTTTTTGTCGACGAGATATCCCTTCTCACGTAAAAAAAATCGGGAACCCTCTCGATGTCTTTATCGTTTCTCAGACAACAGGAGACAGGTCCCTTTTTGAAAACACGGTAAAGCAGCTCGATAGTCGATTCGGATGGGTGGGAAAAAAGGAGTGGTTCGATTCAATATGTCCTGTTACGTCTAGAAAAGCCGCCGCTTCCTGTAAACTCCAGAAAAAGACGGATGTCACTTTTGTTGTCGGCGACAGGCTTTCTTCAAATACCTTTCATCTTTACAAAACCTTAAAAAAGGAAAAAAAAGATGTTTTTTTTATCGAAAAGGTAGACGATGTCGATGCGGCGCATATCCCGGCCGGAAAATACAGAAAAGCACTTGTTATATCTTCGGCTTCAACACCGTGTTTTGTTGAAAAAGAGATATGTGAATATTTGAAATCGGTGAAGTAATGAAAGCCTCATACGACATGGGAAACGGTTGGGCCCCGGGGGAAACGGTTGGGCCCCGGGGGGAATAGACTGCATAACGGATAATGAGCGATACGATCATGATTAAAAAAAAATTACGGCAGGAAATGCGATCGGCTTTAAAAAGCATGAAAAAGGATATAAGGGAGAGAAAAAGCCGGATTATCTCGGAAAAAGCAAGGCATGCACCATGCTGGAATAATGCCGATACAATTCTGGTTTTTTTATCCATGCAGGAAGAAGTTGAAACCGGGTTCATCATACAGGCGGGCCTCAATGCAGGAAAAACGGTGGGAGTGCCCAGTATTTCAGGACGGGAAATCATATTTCATGAAATCGGGTGTATTGACCCGGAGTGTGTGATAAACAGGTATGGGATACGCGAGCCGGATCCCGAATACCCCGTGATCGATTCCGGTGCCCGGCAGCGTAACAGGATACTCGTTTTTACCCCCGGTTTGGCCTTTGACAGGAATTTGTCCCGGCTTGGGCGAGGAAGCGGGTTCTATGACCGGTTCATCCGCAGGATCCGCGTGAGTAAACAGGACAATGTCAGCTTTTGCGGGATATGTTTTACCGAGCAGCTGATAGAAGAAGTCCCGGTTTCCTGTTATGATGAAAAAGTCGATGCGGTGATCACGGATTCAGATGTTTTTGGAATCGTATGAGTAAAAACTTCATCTGACGGAGAACGTCCGTTGCGGCGGTTTTTTTCTTCCGATAACAACCGTTTATAAATAAAGTTGAGCTGGTCATTTTCATCTTTTTAGGTTATAATGAGAGGATAAGGGGACGGTGAGGTCTGCCCGGGGCGGGAGCCCAAGAGCTGGACATCCTCACTCGGCTTTTTAAAGGAGGGACGACATGATGGATGTAACATTACCCGTACAGGTGATAATAATTATGTGCGCCCTCATCAGCCCGGCCGGAGACGGGGTGAATTATTATATCGACGGTATTGAAATGTCCGGCGGTAATGATATCGATGTTGCGTACTGTATGCCTCAAAAGGACGGTCGCACGACGAAATATTACGAATATAAAGAAGACGGTGATCTTGATTTTGTCTTTTCTTTGGAGCGGCATGAAAAAAATCCTTTGCTTTACACCTTCCATACTGAAGATGCGGAATCGATTCGGATTAATCTGGCCGATTATATCGATCAAGATGATATCACCCGGCTCGAACTGAATAAAGAACCTTCCTTGACGATCACGTTGCACGGTGAAGCGGGGGAAATGGAGATTCTTAATATCGGGGTGGTGACATATCTTTGGGTAGATGCGTATAATAAGATTGTCTTCTCCATCCATGAATAGCGAAAAAGTAAAGAGACGTACCGTCGATCCGATTTGAGGTCGTGCCGGAAGAAAGGCGAACGGACAAACATATTTTTATCAAATGCCCATCATGAAGGAAGGAATAATATGAAAGAGATTAAATCTGCGATTGAGATCGCTTTGGAAAAAACAAAGGGGATCGAGGGAGACAGGAAATTGCTCGAGTCTGAAGAATATATCAAAAAAGGAAAGAAAATAATTTCCGCTTTTCTGGAAGATCCAAAAGCGACCCTTGACGGCTGTTTCAAGGACATGGAAAAAGACAAGATCGCGCTCGTAAAAAAGGGAATGCTTGATGCGCTTTGTGCAAATCTTCATCTTCCTCAGGATGAAACGACACTGGAAACAGTTAAGCATTGTGAAACGGGATTTTTGAAGATTATTGATAATACAAAAAAGGTAAAATTACTTTTCGAGCAACTCGACGCTTTTTTCAGGGAGTACCTCGACGGAAAGGTCAGGATCAAGGAGCATATCGATATGCAATATGCCCCTCGTCTCAAGCAAAAACAGGAAGCCCTCTCGAAACAGTTGGGGGCACCGGTTCATTTGAATTCCGAATCCGATCCTGAATATATGCAGGTATTAAAGCAGGGGTATGCCCAGTTTGACGAGCGTTACAGAACGGTGATCGATAACGTGAGAGAGGAATTAACGGCGATGTTCGGGAGATGAGAAAGACCGATGGAAAGCTCATCAATCACTTGAAAAAGTGTTTGCGAACGGTCAATATTTAGCGTAGCCGGCCCAAAAAGCACAAAATACCGCTTGACAAAAAAGCATAAGTTTGTAAATTTATAGCGGTAAAATGAGTATAATGATTTTTTGATTATTACTGTTTTACGTGTCTCCTTCGTCTAGTGGTTAGGACACCGGGTTTTCATCCCGGCAGCAGGGGTTCGACTCCCCTAGGAGATGTCATTTCAGTGTATAAATGCAATGTATAGTAAAACCATAAGGAAAGGTGTGTATCTATATGAAAAGGATATTCTTTGTTTCTTTCTTTATTCTGCTTTCAATGATGTGCGCTACCTCGCTTTTTGCACTTCGCGTCGGTCTTGAGTTTGGAAATCCGACAGCCGTCGTCATTATCAGGCCGGAACCGTTTGATATTAAAATCGGTTATATTTTTGCGGATCTGATGGGTACGGGGAATCTTAATTTTCTCCATATAAGCGCGGATTACAGAATTATCAATTCGATGCACCTCATTGATTTCTTGAGTCTTTTTTTCGGGGTCGGTGCGTATGCCCAAATTTATATAGCAAGCGGTGATTCGACGAATGAAAGCGACGCCGATCTGTATATCGGCGGCAGAATTCCTATCGGGATACAGGCATTCCTTCTGAAGGGGACTTTGGAGGTTTTTCTGGAAGTCGTTCCTACGGTCGTCTTTCTACCCGGTATCGCATTCGGCGGTTTGCAGGGATTTGTCGGGTTTACTATAAAACTGCCAAAATAACAGGGCGGAAAGCACCATCTTCGTTATCGTGTCGATTATACCGGTCCTCTTGAGAGAATAAGGGAGGACCGGTTACTTTTTCATAAAATAAAATAATTATATAAAGGCGGCTTTGGTGTCGCGATTTTATGCAAGTATAAACGGTTAAACGTTATCCGGAACAACAATGATAAAAAGAATCAGATCACTTCTTTTTTATGCTTTTATTCCGATATTGCTTCTCGGTTTTTCCTGCGCGTCAGGTATTCGGTGGTCCGAACTTTCGGACGAGTATTATAAACTCGGAAATGAATACTACAATCTCGGTAATTTTGAAAAAGCAGCCGAGCTTTACCGGCGGGCGGTGGATTTAAATCCGGATTTTTCCCGCGCAAAATATAATCTTGCACTCGCGCTGATAAAGACAGATCGATTTGAAAGTGCCCGGGAATTACTGGAACAGCTTCTAAAAGCTGATCCCGACAATCTTGACGTGCTTACCATGAGCGGATTCGCGTATCACCGGAAAGGAGATAATGAAAAGGCCATACGGGTATTCGAGCATATTCTTGAAATAGCACCTGAAAATACGTATGCCATGTATAACGCGGGTATTATTCAATGGAAACGTGAGAAGCGGGATGATGCAATCCGGTATTTTTTACTGCTTCTGGAATATTCTCCGGAAGATACCGATGCGTTATACAATCTCGGAAATCTCTATCTCGAATCGAACGAATATGAAAAAGCCGTTGATTATTTTGAACGATTTATACAGAAAAATCCTGCGGACAGCGGTGCGTATATATCATGTGCCCGTGGATACAATGAATTAAAGCGATACGATCTCGCTTTGGAAGCATATGATGCGGCCCTTCTGGTAAATCCCCAATTAAAGGATGCCCTTTTTGAAAAAGCGGTCATTCTGTTAACAAAAGTCATGGACCCGGAAAAGGGATTGGAGGCACTCGAAAAAGTCCTGAATCTTGGCTTTAATGATGTGGAAAAGCTGAAAACACTCTACGAAGATCCCGATGTAATTGAAAAAGAACGTATCGGGCAAATGCTAAAAGCAAGGAACTTTATTCAATAAGGGTGCCCGGTATGGACGGGAGTTTTTTACGGGTTATCTCAAAAATTTATTTCTCAGGGGTGTCTGGCGTATTGACACACGATATCCTGGAGGGTTAAATGTCTCATTTAAAAATGTTCCTGCTGACCGCCTTTGCCGCGATGGAAGCTTTCGGTACCATAGATACATTGCGAGACGGAATGCATCAAACCGATAGCTGCCGCGAAAAAACCGTATTAATATCGTTGCCTTGAAAGACATCCGGGGAAATGTCATCCGTCTTCAGGAAACCCTCGTTAGCGGGCGTCCCTCTCCCGGCTAACCGTCGGCTTTCTCCGCCAGACGGGTAAATGCGCGGTAGACCTCTTCTGATGTACCCGAAGCATCGATCGTATGAAGTATTCCCCTGTTTGCATAAAAATCGATAAGGGGTTTCGTTTTTTTTCTGTAAATCTCGAGCCGGTTCCTGATTGCGGGAATTTCGTCATCTTCCCTGATGATGAGGTCTTCTCCGCACCGGTCACATTTGTTTTCGATTTTCGGCGGGTTATTTTTTATATGATAAATGGCGTGACAGGAGCCGCATATTCTTCTTCCGGAAAGCCTTTCGATAATGATCTGGTCGTTTTTGATATCGAGATTGACGACCATTGTGATGTTTTCGAATGTCTGCAAGGCTTCCGCCTGCCGTATCGTTCGCGGGAAACCATCGAGGATATATCCGGTTCGGGCGTCTTCCTCTGAAAGCCTTTCTTTTACAAGAGAGACGGTCAGTTCATCGGGAACGAGTTCGCCATTTTCGACGATTTTCTTGATTCTTTTCCCCAGCGGGGTCTCTTTTTCGATCGCTTCCCTGAAGATATCACCGGTAGAGATTTGAACGACGCCGAAATCCCGACATACCATGGTTGAGAGTGTCCCCTTACCGGCTCCCGGGGGCCCCAGAAAAATAATTTTCATTCTGACTCCTTTTCTCTATATTTTATCGAAATGGTTTCATTTTGATATGTTTTTGCTATTTTATATTGTACGGCACAGGCTTGAGAACATATATTTTTTCCGAATCCTTCATTTTTGAGAAAGTAATTACCACACACTTCACAACGTGTATAATTTTCCGAACAAATAATAGAACAAAAGGAATCGTTTAAAGCTTCATCTTTGCGTATATATCTGCCGCATGTTTGACAGTTAATATAGCCGGCTGCGGTTTCATCCAATTGAACACTCACCTCTTTCTATCCGCGTGATACTATAATGGTGAATAATAATGAAAACGGTAGTACAGGTCAAGAAGGAGGTGCTTTCATTATCAGCATATATGCCCGTATATCTTGAACAATTTATCTTGATACAACATAGTAAAATTGATATTCTTTACATGACGGTGAAAAAGATGATTGTTACACGTATCTTGACCGATTTTACAAAGAAAGGGAGACAGCGTTATGAGTTTTTGGGATAGAATGCAGAAAATTATTAATGACGGCATTGATGCATCCAAGGAGATGTTGAATAAAGCAAAGGAAAAAGCACAGGATCTTGGGGAGATAGGAATTCTTAAATTTGAAATATCCCAGCTTGAAAAACAGGCTGAGAAAAATTTTCTTCTTCTTGGTTCGCGCGTTTATGAGATTTTTGTTGAAAAACAGGAACATACAATCAAGAATGAGCAAAAGGAGGTAAAAGATATCATTCAGGAGATACTGAATATCAAGAAAAAGATCGAAGAGAAAGAAGAAATATTAAAAAATATTTGAATTTTTTTTATTTCTGCTATTGACATTTTATTTTGGAACGATTACTATATCTTCACGACGATAGCAATACGTTATATTTTCTCTTTTGAATTTTCTAAAGGGTAGAGAATGCAAAAGAGATTTTAGTTGCTATAGCGAATAAAGTAGGAATGAGATTATATATTTTCATGACCTATGTTGATCTTTGGAAATATAGAGGGAAGGGAGAAACAAGAGCGGGTTATGAGTCAAGAAATCTGCTACTCGCAAGAGTAGTGGACAATA
>JAFGHO010000131.1 GCA_016930085.1 Spirochaetales bacterium | reverse complement strand
CTTTTTAGGATATACACTGACATGGCATAAAAGACCCTTGTTGAAAGTAGCTTTAAAATCAATCGAGCGCCTTAAAGGAAAGATCAAAGAGATTTTCAGGATTGGAAGGGGCAGGAGCCTTTCCCAAAGAGTTATTTTGACTGTACGGGTTTGTATTCGTTCACCGATAATTTTGCGATAAATCGAATCTGACTACGAACCGCCGTATACGGAACCGTACGTACGGTGGTGTGAGAGGTCGGAGGGCGTAAGCCCTCCTCCTACTCGATCATATATAAGAGAAACATTCTCCTGAGTATTAGAAGATATAACTTATGCTAAAATGGCCTGTTTAACTGATTTGTCCGGCTTGTTTATCGATCAACAATAACCGTACCTGAAACACAGTAAAACCAAAAGAATGATGTACGCGTTTACCGCGTTTGGTTGGTAATATTTATACATATACGCTTTTATGCGATCAGACTGAATGTTTATATGAAATAGAGGTCAAGCCTGACAGACTCTTGACATAAAAGTCATACGTACAGGATCGGGATGTGGGAAAAGCGGACAGGATAGTTCGAAAGGTACTCGTTTTCTTTATAATGGCAATGCCGTCCCTGCTGCTCATCCCGGTTATCCTGCATTTTTCGGATCAAACATTATCCCTATTCCCTTTGAAAAAGGGGGACGTTCATGATCGCGTCTCGCTGTTGCGGGACACGATGGCAGGCGGCGAATCGTCAATCGAATCGTTTTCCTTTGATTCGGAACAGCTGCGCATCGCCTATATCCATAAAAAACAAGAGGGGCCGACCGCGGATATCGGGATTACCTTTTATCCGGAAAAAGAAAAATCTTCGATGGACCTTTCAGGTTACGACTATGTTACCTTGAGCGTGAAGGAAGCAACCGCCCAGTGTGTCGCGTTTCTTATCACCAAAGAACGGCCGGATGTACCGGAAAATCGTCCGGGGGAACAGCCCGTACATACCCGTTATATTAAAGAGATGAGGGTTTCCCCCTCATTGAAAGATTATAAAATAAATATGTCTGAGTTTATGCCGGAGACGGTATTCTCCGAACCCTCGAGGCCTGCTGCGGGAAATACATCGTATAAAAAAGTGGTATCCTTTGATCTGCAATTCATTCGTACCCATGAGTGGCTACGCGAAGATGAGACGGAGTCGATAATTATTGAAGAAATTTCGTTTCACAGAAAAAACGGTGTATGGATCGCCTTTTTTACGGGTGGCGTTGTCCTTATATATTCACTGCTCGTTCTCCTTGTTGTCGGCAAGCGGAAAAAGAAAAAAATATCACTACCGCAATACCGGCATTTGACCTTTATCAATTACAGGGACACGGACGTCCATCGGATCAAGGAATATATAAAGGATAATTTCTATGATCCGGATATCTCAACGATAAAGATGCAGGAGAAACTGGGGGTTCCCTCGTTCAGGATATTCAATCTGGTGAGGGAAGAATACGGGCATTCGTTCAAGCAGTTGATCAACAGAATCCGTATCGAGGAGGCAAAACGCCTTCTCGAGGAATCCGACCTCAGGGTGATCGATATCAGTTACAAGGTGGGATTCAATGACAGCTCGTATTTCAACAAGGTTTTCAAGCGTATATCCGGTATATCGCCAACCGAACACAGGATAAGGAAGAATTGATATCTGTTATTCAAACTCACTCCGGTTGTCGCTGAAAGAATGCTGAATACGGTATATCTTATGCTCCCGCTTGTTGCTTTTTATGGGGGTCTTGTGTATATTATGGTAAGTGTAACGCGCTTCGAGGGTGACAATGGTAGCGTATGAATAAAATAGCAAAACAGCTTTAGGCCGTAAAAAAGGCAAAGAAAGGAGTTTTTCGTGGAAATCGATGTAACAGACAACAACTTTAAAGAGGAAGTATTGGAGTCTTCAATTCCGGTTCTTGTGGATTTCTGGGCCCCCTGGTGTATGCCCTGTAAAATGGTAGCCCCTTCGGTCGCCGCTATCGCCCAGGAGTTTGACGGGAAGCTGAAAGTCTGCAAGGTGAATGTCGATGAAGCGTCCGAAACGGCGACGATGTATAAAATCGTAAGTATTCCGACACTGTGCCTTTTCAAGGACGGCGAGGTCGCGGATCAGTTGATCGGCGCGCTGCCGAAAGCGGATATCGAGACAATGATCAAACCTCATATCGCATGATCGGGTTCGCGATCACACGGAGCGTTCGGTTCACAAGATGTGCGAAATCGGTTTCGATTTCGTTATAATCCGGTAAAGCCGATAACGGCAATACCGCCGCGGGGCTTCTGCGGCGCCGCGGCGGTAAAAAAAAGCATGATTTTTATTCAAAAAAATTTGACTTTTACATTGTTTCGCATTATGTTTTATAGGGCTGTAATGATGAACATCATTGACGGCCGTTCTTCCTTTATCTTATCGAAGTAATTATTAAAAACGAGAAAATAAAAAGACCTTACTCAACAAACCGTGAGGAAGGTGTGTTATGGGAAAGAATTTTTTCCTGTTATTTTCTCTTGCTTTGTTTATGTGTTTTGGATGCGAGCTTTTTGAAAACAATATCCAGCCCTCAATCGCCCTTTTCTATAACGGAGAACCCGTTTCCTACTACATTAATGTAGCTGATGATGCCGATTTTGAACTCACTATTGAAGCGCGCGACTCAGACGGATCCATCACGGACGTGTATCTGAATATCGATACGACATCACTCGATATTTCGGACAATGATACGGATGTCGATCCCTCTGTATATAAAACAGACTATCGCTTTCTCTCTTCGTCAAGGGGGAATTTTTCCGAATTTTCTATCGTCGTGAAGGACGATATGGCCGGAATCAGTGAGAGGATTATCAATATCGATAATACCGATTATTACGGTATACCCAAAAACGATCTGTTCGACGTCGTTATCCCCGAAATAAAAATACAGGACGGCGGCCTGTCGTACCGCTATACCCCTTCCGGACAGGTTATTTATTGTAATCCTTCCGGGAAAAAAAGTGAAAGCGATATCAGACTCGATGAACCACTTTATTACAGTATGCACGCAAAACGCTACCTCAATGTGGCGGGACTTGCCGTACCGGATGATTCGGGCTACGATGACAGGGATTACCACGCAGTCATATTTTCCATCGTAAAAGATTCAACGCTTCACTTTTATACCTTTCCGGTCAACATCGACAGGCGGTTCAGCGGCTATCTCTATTTTCCCGAAACCGGTCTGTATACGGTGTACGCGTACCGAATGTGGAACAACCATCTCTATCCCTACACGAGGGGAACGCAATACAAAGTGGATGAAGGCGCTCCGACACTCAGATTCACCGTCCAGGTCGATGAAGCGGTACCGCGGGCTTTCCATCACCTGCTGCCGACACGGGATGTGGATTGCGGGACTAAATACGTGAGGGATTATGCCGAGTTTCTCAGCGAAGGATGTCGGACGGATTTCGAGAAGGTTAAGACAATATACGAGTTTTTGATTTACGGAAACGGCGGCAGGCCGTTCGAATATTATTATTACGATGAAATCTATCCCGGTTATCTGGATAGAAGCTATGTCGATGTGTTTATCGCTTCCCATTTTCTCATTCAACGGCTGGGGGTGTGTAATGATTTTGCCGAAACCTTTGCCGCGCTTACCCGTAGTCTCGGATTCAAGGTACAGAAAGTGACCGGATTTGTTCCGGACGGTTCGGGACATATGTGGAACAGAATCCTCCTCGACGACCGGTGGTACCGGGTGGATGCGACCTTCGGCAATTGCACGGGCTCCTACAAAACATTTGCCGAGTTCTATCCCGAATTCGACGCTTCTTATTTCGAAGACACGCACGAAAAACGGTATACCGAAGATTTTACACAGGAATACTAACCTGCGGCAGACCGCTATCCCCTTCAAAATAACCGCTTGAAAACAGAAACCCGATCCGTTATAACTGAAAGCGGAAGCGGCTTCTCTGCAACAGAACACAGACGGGAATCATTCGGCCGCAGGGCCGGGTCTGCACGGGCTTTTCCGGGAGCAGGCACAGCGGGGTCGCGAAAGGAATTGTGAACGGGGAGCGAGATGGAAAAAGAAAACATCAATGTCAGGTTTCATCATCTTGGTATCGGGGATGATTATCCGGTCCGCATCATGGGCGTGATCAACCTCAGTGAAGAAAGTTTTTACAAAGGGTCGTTTGTGCCGGTGGCGGAAATCGTTTTAAAGGCGAAGGCGATGATTGCGCATGGGGCATCGATACTCGATATCGGCGGAAGAAGTACCGCGCCCCACGCGCGCCCCGTGACCGTTTCCGAAGAAAAAAACCGCATCAGGGCCGCACTCGATGCCCTTCTTGGGTCGTACGATTGCGATGCTGTGTATATGTCGATCGATACGCAATACAGGGAGGTCGCCGAGGCGGCCTTCGATATCATGAGGAGCCACGGTAAGGAGGATTTCTTTATTCTCAATGATGTCAGCGGTCTTAAAACGGACCGGGATCTCGCGGACTGGATCGGGGATGTCGACAAACCGGTGATCCTCATGGCAACGCACAATAAGCCGGGCGATTCACTCGGTATCGAAGAAACGATCCGTGATCTTGCCGAAAGTCTCGAGCTGCTCGAATCAAGGGGGGTCGATACGTCACGAAAGGCGATCGTCGATCCCGCGATCGGACGGTGGGTGCCTGAAAAAGGGCCTGATTACGATCTTGAATTATGCGCCCGGCTTGAAGCCTTTCGGGTGCTGAAAAGACCGGTCCTGGCGGGAATTTCGAGGAAATCCTTTATCGGGGCGGTCCTCGAAAAAAAAGATCCCGCATTACGATTACAGGGAACACTTGCGGCTACCGCTGTCGCCGTTTATAATGGGGCCCATATCATTCGGACACATGATGTGACGGACGAGACGCTCGATACGGTCGAGCTCGCAGCCGCATTGAGAAAGAAAAGGACGGGGCGGAAAGGTCCATGATATAATTGTGCGTTTTTCCGCTTTTGAAAATACGATGCGGTATTCTCCGGCATGTGTCTTTGGACTGAACGAAGCCTTGTCTATAACCGATGAGTGGACATAAAAGGAGTCATATATGAGAAAGCTGGACCCGAAAACGATGAAGGATTGGGAAATAGCCGAAGCGGCGGAAGAAAACATGAAAACGGTACACCGGTTTGCCGAAGAACTGGGTCTCGATACAATGGAAATCCTTCCCTACGGGCATTACGTGGGAAAACTCGATTATTTGAATATCCTGAGGCGCTTTGAAGGAAAAGAGAACGGTAAATATATCGAAGTGACCGCGATTACCCCGACTCCGCTGGGGGAGGGAAAAACGACGACGAGTATGGGTCTTGTCGAGGGATTGGGCAGACTCGGGAAAAAGGTGATCGGTGCGATCAGGCAGCCGTCGGGCGGCCCCACGTTCAATATCAAGGGTTCGGCCGCGGGGGGCGGGCTCGCCCAATGCATCCCCCTTTCCGATTTCAGCCTGGGACTGACGGGCGACATCGACGCCATCACCAATGCGCACAATCTGGCAATGGTTGCCGTGACAAGCAGACTACAGCACGAGTTCAATTATTCGGATGAGGTGCTGGCCAGAAAAAAACTGAAACGTCTCGACATCGATCCGAGAAAGATTAATATGGGCTGGACCATGGATTTTTGCGCCCAGGCCCTCAGGGAGATCGTCATCGGGCTCGGAGGAAACATGGATGGTTTCATGATGAAAAGCGGTTTTCAGATAACGGTTTCTTCCGAAATCATGGCGATTCTGGCCGTCGCGTGCGATCTCGGGGATATGCGCAGACGGATAGGAAAAATCGTTGTGGCGAATGACAGATCGGGAAACCCCGTGACGGCCGACGATCTTGAAGTGGCCGGTGCGATGACCGCCCTGATGTGCAGGGCAATCAATCCCAATCTCATGCAGACGATCGAAGGCCAGCCCGTCCTTGTTCATGCCGGACCATTCGCAAATATAGCGATAGGCCAGTCGTCGATAATCGCGGACAGGCTTGGTCTCAAACTTGCTGATTACCATGTCACCGAAAGCGGCTTTGGTGCGGATATCGGTTTTGAAAAATTCTGGAATCTCAAATGCCGGTTCAGCGGCCTTGTACCGAACTGCTCGGTGATTGTCGCCACGGTACGGGCCCTCAAAATGCATGGCGGCGGCCCGACGGTCAAACCGGGGAAGCCCATCGACAAGGCATATACGGAGGAGAATATCGGTTTGCTCGAGAAAGGGGTGGATAATCTCCTCGCGCATATCGAAACCGTGAAAAAAAGCGGGATACCGGCGGTCGTCTGTATCAACAGTTTTTATACCGATACGAAGCGGGAGATAGCCTGTATCAGGCGTGCCGCCGAGGCTCTCGGCGCCCGGGTGGCGGTCTCTCATCATTGGGAAAAAGGCGGTGATGGCGCCCGTGAACTCGCGGAAGCGGTGGCGGAGGCGTGCGAGGAAAAATCCGATTTCCGTTTCCTGTATGATGACAATCTGCCCCTCAGGGAAAAAATCGGTCTGATCGCGCGGGAGGTATACGGCGCTGACGGTGTTTCCTATACCCCTGAATCGGAAAAGAAATGCCTCCTCATCGAACAGGATCCCGTATTGAGCCGTATGGGAACCTGTATGGTAAAAACCCATTTGAGTCTGTCGCACGACCCGGATATAAAGGGCAGACCGAAGGGGTGGATCCTTCCCATCAGGGATATTCTCCTCTATATGGGGGCGGGATTTGTCGTTCCGGTCGCCGGTACGATCCGCCTCATGCCGGGAACCGCCTCCGATCCCGCGTTCAGAAAGATCGATGTCGACGTGAAGACGGGGAGGGTCTACGGGTTATTCTGAGCAGAACGCGTGAAGGACGTTCGAGCGGACGAGAAGGCACTTCCCGCTTAAGAGGAGTGAGCAGTCCGGGGTGGAGAACCCAAAATCAGGTACCGTGAGCTCTTGAAGTAATGCGAGGTCGCGCGGGGAGAGGAGGGCCACCGTTCCGCCGGTTAAGAGGACGGCGATGACGCCGCTTCCCAACGTGAGTGGCGCGGCGAGTGCCGGTCCCGCCGTCCGCCGGCAGATTTCCCTTCCGTCATTTGCTCTGAGGGCGTACACAACCCCGCCCGGTCCGCCGAAAAATATCCGCCCGGCTTGATACACCGGCCGGGAAAGGTCCCCGTTGCCGTGCGGTTCCGGGAGGAATTGCCAGGTGCGGGTTCCGGTTTCAATGGAAAGCGCTTCGATAGAGGGTTTATCCGTTCCGATAATGATATGATCGCCTGCCGCCACGGGCCCTGCCGTTATCGTCCCCGAGACGGGAATTTCCCAGATAACGGCCCCCGAGAAGAGGGAGAGTACCATTATTTTTTGTTCCGCCGCGATAAAGACATATGCGCCGCTCGCACAGAGGCCGGCGTGATAAGTGGGGCCGGCCCCGATGTTCAGGTCTCCTTCGAACTTCCCGTTCAGGGCATTATAGACAGTGAGTGAGGTGTCTCGAAAAAAAAGATACCCCCCCCAATACAACGCCGAAGCGGAGGGCGACGGGGGGGTGGATTTTGTTTTATCTCTCGCGGTTTTCCATACCTCTTTCCCGTTTGAAAGAAGCAGGCAAACGGTATATCCGTCGCTTCGGGCAAAAAGACGGTCGCCGTTTGCCAAAAGCGATTTCGCGGGAGACCTGTCCGGCCTGTATTTCCAACATCGTGCTCCGTCCCCGAGCCTGATGCCGTAAAGGGTTCCCCTACCGCTGCCGCAGACGGCAATCCCGGATGCGCCGGCAATCCCCGCACCGCAAGCGCCGCGCGGATAGAAAGACCAATGGCGGGCGAGGGGAAGATTCGGTTGCCGGCCAAAGGCGCCGTCGGATTTTTCACTGTTCGACTCACGGGCGTTATCTTCATGACGGGTGCGGTCCGAGCACACGGCCGTTTCATATGCGTGTGCGGCGTGATATGTTTCCCGTTCGCCCGTTTTCCGTAAAATGTCGCTGACATAATTTATCGCGGGATCGAGTGAAAATAAAAGAACGGCGTAGGCAAGGGCCATAGTTTCCTTTAGCGGCTCGCGTGATACCAATGAGGTCACGACTCCGAGTAATGCGTCAACCGACCCGGGGTCGAGACCCGCGGCAAGCTGATACAGAACCAACACATCACCGGCGGAACGGTGATGCCTCCTGAAATCATCGGCTTTCCGGACGAGGAGGTTCGCGATTTTTTGCGGAAGTCCGGCAAGAGCCGGCTTTTCCCTTTGCAGCAGACGATGAGAAAGCAGACCGGCTGCCAGCCCTTCGACATCGTCGTTCTCGATACAGGCGTCGATGATCGCCGTGACCGTCTCATCAGTGTTTTCCCCTCCTTCTCCGGGAATCACGTTCCGGGACCTGTTTTTGAGGATGTGCCGCGCTTGCGATAATGCCTCATCCGAGATGATTTTCAGGCATTCCGTTATCGAAGGAAGTATCATACGCTTATACGCCCGCGTTCATTCGTTATTGTTCCGGTTCCGGATTATTGTGAAAAGCCGACGGGTTACCATGAGTCCAGTATACAATGCTTTATCTCCCCCATCAATACATCCGATAAAGTGTATATACCATCGTGCATCTTGATTTCATTCGTCAAGTGTCATACCATTGATAGAAGGAAACACTTCGTTGAGGAACAAGGAAAAAGGAGGGAAAGTGTTTATGCCGAATCGTCTGCTACAGGGGGGGGAAGGAAAGGGGAAGATGCTTCCATGAGAAAGCCGAAAGGATGGATCGCCGTGTGCTGGATAATCTCCGTAATCCTCAGCCAATGTGTCACACCGGGGAAAATGCGGCTTGAAAAGACTATCCCCATCTATCCGAAAACACCCCTTGACGACTACCAGATCATGGTGAAACTCACCCCTTCGATTGTCAATTACGCGGCTTCAAGACCCGACGGCGGGGATATACGGTTCTTCGATCTTGCCGGGAATGAACTCGGTTACTGGATTGAGAAATGGACTCGGGGGGGGACTTCGATCATCTGGGTCAAGGTCGAGCGGGCCGGTACGGATAAAATTATCGTCAAATACGGAGATCCTGGTGCCGTATCGAAAAGTGACGGAAAAGCCGTTTTCGATCCCGTGACATGGGAAACATTCAAAAAAAACTGGCAGTATTCGGGGATTATTCCGGGCAGGGTATCCGGATGGGAGGACGCCCTGACGGAATTCGAATATAACACCACGGGCTGGACCGATGTCGATGTCGATACCGATTATGTTCCTTCCTGTGAGGACGCCCGCTGGTTCGTGCGAAGGGAGTTTTTCCTGGCGGGCGGGGGAACTTTGTCCTTTACCGGCGCAGTCGACGGTGACGGTGTGTGGTCGCTTATCAGATCCGACGAGATTTACAGGAAGATCGGCGGCGATGAGGCGGATGCGGACGGAGCCGGACCATACAGGTTGACTTCACCCCCCTTTTCACCGGAGAACGATTTTGACCGTTATATCTGGGCGGGAAGGGGACAGGAGGGAAAGGGAAATGAATATCTCGAGATCCTATCCGTCGATACCGGTCTTGATACTATCTATACGAGAAAATACTTTGCATCGAAAGAAGTTGTCGATGAAATGATGGAGCAGTTTCATATTCGTTCGCTTTTCCCCGGAGATTCGGATACCCTCGGGGTCGGGAAAATACCGCAGGGATGGAAAGGCTGGGGCGGCATTGAAAACTTCAGAATCCAGAAGGAAGGCGACCGGTATGTGATTCAGTCCCTGTATGAAGGAGATGTCCAAAAGATCCGTATTCCCACTATCCCGTTCGATGACGTGTTCAGTCTGACAGTCCGGTTCAGGACGGATATGAAAGCGAAGCATTCGTTTGCGGTCAGGGCGGATGTCGGGGGGCTTGATTTTGGCGTCGGTATCTCGAACAGTAATGAATATTATCCCTTTATCGGTAAAAAGCGCGGCAACGCGATTTCCATCGAAGCGGGGAAGGTTGTGAATTTTGCATTCGAAAAAACGGATAAAAAAATGCTCGCGACCATCAATGGCGAAACCGATGTCACTTCGGCCCCGCCGAAACAGGGGAGTCTCGCTTATCCGGATTTTCTGGACCTTTCCGTATTGGATCAGACCATTTTCGACATCGATCTGAGGATGCCTGATGCCGGTATTCCGGTAAGCGATCATTCACTGCTTTTGTTCGAAGATTTTTCCAAAATGAGGGAGGGCGCTTCGTTCAGCGGGTGGCAGGGGATTTCAAATTTCAAGGCGATGAGGGATGTCGGGGAAATAGCGTTGGTTCCCTATGATGAAAAGGAACAGTCACTCGGTATCTCTAATATTACCATTCCCGCGGATTTTTCCCTCACACTCGAAACGGCACTCTCCATTACCGAAAAAACGGATGTTGCACTTAAGGTCGTTATCGGGAATATCGAGTTCGGGATCGGGAGTGAAGGGGCGGGGGCGTATTCGGTCTTTATCGGTGAAGAGCGGAAAGCAACGGAACTGGTGAGTATCGGGGAAAAGTTCAGGATTCTGTTTGAAAAAAAGGGGAAGGAGACAATACTTTCGATTAATGATCGGAAGGTCATTGAAGGGCAATTGACAAAGGATTTTGAAAAGGTATCGTCAGTGACGATTAAAACCCTGAATCCGGCGATTTACAGCATAGAGATCAGAAAATTATAGTGTCTGATCCGTACAACATCGCCTCAATTAATTCGGGGATGGCGGAAAAAAGCGGAAAAAGGGATATTTGGGTAATTTGATGTGGATAATGTAATGATAATTTGTTATAGTGTGACGAGGGGTAAAAGGATAAAAGGTTATGAGGGATAATGATTACAAGTATGATACATTAAGCACCCGGGAAGAATGTAACAGGGCTATCCGGCATCTCGAACTCGTTATGGAGGTGGTCGAAGATTTCAATAACGCCTATAATCTCGCGGACAGAATTCATGATTATATATCGGCCGGAGAGATTGAAAAGTCACAAATCAGGCCTCTCATCCATTCAATTCTCATAGATAAATACGGCTATAGTTCCTCTTCACACAATCTCATCCGAAATATCGCCAAGTTCATACCGCTCGTCAAGGATTTTGCGCAAATGAAGGCGGTCGACATTGTCCTTGTCTATTATCATCCGGAACTCGGGGTGATTCCCGTCAATCCAAAGAACGAAAAACACTGGGAAGCAGCCAAGTGGTTGAAGAGAAACGAACTCATGACTATCTTCGTGGGCGAGTTTGGTGAAACGTCGCCGAAACCGTTGTATGATGAGGCGATTTTTGTCATTGTCGAGTTGTTAAAAGGGCATACCATTGATATCCCGGTATCGCTGCGCAAAGGGAAATATTCGGCAAAAAAAAGCAAGATATCCCCTCCCAAAAAGACGGCGTTAAAAAAGGATCAGGAACAACCCGCGGCGGTGAAAAAGAAGAAGCAGAAAAAGGAAGAAGAGATCCAAATCGAAGAAGGAAATGCCGAATTCAAAATGACTCCCATGTACGGTATAACCGTGACAAATGGTGTTTTCCATAATGGTAATGTCGAAGCCTGGAAGAAAATAATCAGGAGTTATGAATCGGTCTACAAGGGCTCTCAGGTGGTCATTTATTACGACGGTGAACGGATCAACGATATCGATTCCCTGTTCAAATGGGGAAAGGTAAAGCGAGGAACGGCAATCATGATGGCGGTCGTCGGCTCCGATATCAAGGATGTGGCGAAATTGCGGCGGTACCTTGCCGAAGGTGCGAGTCCCCGGTTCAAGCAATTCATATCGGGACCGCCAACGGCAATGCTTAAAATTTTCGGCGATGAAAGCAAAAAGTAGTCCATACTTCATATTGAAAAAAAACAGGGGGGGGTGTACCTTTTATTCTATATGAAGCGGGGAATTCTTTTTCTGTTGATATGGACTCTAAACGTCGCTCCGGCAAGTGCCCTGACATCGGAGAATGAACTTTTTTCACTTGCCGAAAGCAGGTATCATGCAAAAAATTATTCGATAGCCCTCCAGACGTATGATGAGTTTCTTAAGGAGTATCCGCTTTCGGATCTCGTCCCGGATGTTCAATACAGAAGGGCGGTCTGCCATTACCGGCTCGGAAAGTACCGGGAAGCCCTCTCGCTTTTTACGCGTATAGAAAGCCGTTACCGCTCAACGCGTTATCTCGATTATATTCCCTTCTGGGCGGGAATGATTTTTTATCATCAGGCGGACTATTCGCGCGCAATAAACAGTTTTGACGTGTTTCTGAGTAAGACCCACAGGGGCGAGGATGTGCAATCGGCGGTGTTTTACAAGGGACTCTGTGAAGTATTCCTCGAAACGTACGATGAAGCCAAAGAAACACTCGGAAGCTTTCTCGACAATCACGCAACCTCATCCCTCTATCCTTCCTGTGTGGTACTGTATGCCTTTGTTCTGCTCAAGACTGAACAATTTGACGAGGTACTGTCATTCACCGATATCTCCCGGTATCCCTCCTTGAGTCTCGCGGAGACGGAAAAATTTCTGTTTTACAGGGCCGAGGCTTTATGGATGAAGGGAGAAACAGATGAAGCGTCCTCCATTTACACACGGTTACTGGACGGCGCGGATGATGTTTCATCGGGGTCCTTTCGAAGGCTTTTTATCGCGGCACAGGAAACCGGTAATATCGACGAGATGGAACGGCTGCTTCAGAAGGCGGAAGAACGCTACGCGGGCTCCCCGGAGCTGCTTCAGGATTTCCGGTACAACATGGGCGTGGTGAGTTTTCAGAGAAAAAATTACGAACTTGCCGAGCACTTTTTTCTCAAAATATGGAATCTCAGGAAAAGTACGGCAATAAAGCCGGCTGTACCCTTTTATCTTTCCGAAGTATATATGAAACGGGGAAAAAACGCGACCGCCCTCGAGATTCTCGAGGAGTACGGTGGGATGGTCAAACGTCTTCCCGGATTTCTTTTAATGCGATGTGGCGACATCTATCTCCTTCAGAACGACTTTACCGCATCGGCAAAGTATTACCGCCGCTTTATCGATGAAAATCCGGAGGCGAAAGAACTCACGGAAGCCTATTATTACCTGGCGTATACCCGCTACAGGGAAGGGAAATACGAGGAAGCGTTTTCGATCGTGCGCGAAAGACTCACCGGCATGACGGGCGGCCCGTATCATAAAGAGTTTTTGAAATTACAGGTCGTCCTTTACAAAAAAACCGGCAACATCCAGGGCGCATACACCGCCCTGAAACAATACATCGCCCTTTATGACAACGATATCCGCGCGCGGATAGATTTTATCAAGCTTCAGTTTATCCGAAGAGAATACGACAATGTGACGGCCGGTGTGTACGACCTCCTGCGGGATGTTCCCGACCTCGAGTTTCTCGATTCCTATACCTTCCTGTTGTCTCATTATTTCCAGGGGCTTTCCTTTATTGTGAAGAAAATGTATGAGAAGGCCTTCTTTTCATTGGAAAAGATATGGGTCGAAGAAGCTCAGGGCGCGGGACTTCCCTACATTATTCCTTATGTCCAGTTTTACAAGGCCTGGGCATTATACCGGACAAAGGATTTCGGGAAAGCCGCCCTTATTTTCGCTTCACTCATCAAACAATACCCCGAACACGAACTTGTCCCGAATGCGCTTTATCTGGTCGGCTGGTGTTATTACAGCGACAACAAGTTCGATCTAGCACGGTCGTATTTTGAAGCCCTGTCAGGCAAAAAACCGCTTTCCCGGGGACAGGAGGGGGAAGCGCTTTATATAAAGGCCCTCTTTTTTCAGGCAAAGAGTCTTTTAAACCTGGACAAAACGGAAGAGGCGGGGGGGTTGTTCCGGACGATTTTCGAGAAATACCGCCGTTCCCCGTTTGCCGACGATGCGCTTTTCGAGTATGCGTCGATCCTTGCCGCACAGGGAAAAAGCGATGCCGCAGCAGACGCGTATCGCCGGCTTGCCGATAATTATCGGGAAAGTCCCCTCAGAGAGGATGCCTTTTACCGGTACGGTGAAGTCTATTTCGTCAACCGCCGGTATGAAAAGGCGAGATACGCTTTTTACGAATACCGTCTCGAGTATCCTGAGGGCAAGCTTTACGATGCATCACTGTACTGGGGAGGGCTTGCGTCCTTTCAACTGGGCGAAAAATTCGGCGCGGTTTTACTCTGGGAAAAAATCATCGGGCAATTTCGGGAAAGCCCGTTCCGGCCGAACGCGATGAAAAAAACGGCGGAGATATATACTGAATCGGGCGAATATTCAAAAGCTCTCGCCCTTTATACCGAACTTATCTCCTCTTACCCGATCGAGGCGTCGGCGGTCAACGCGGAACAGCTGGCGGAACAACTCCGTTATCGTATCCTGGGACTCAGCGATACGGAGGCCGAACTCACCGTTACCATCGAACGGAACTCAGGCGAACAAACGAAAGAGGGGCGCGAAGCCCTCATCGAACTCGCACGGCTTTATCTCTTCGAGCACGGTGAAGTCAAACGGGAAGTCGCATACCAGATGCTTCTCAAGGTGGTCAGGCATACGGAAGACACGGATACCGCATCGCGGGCGCAATACCTGATAGGAGAATATTTTTACCTCGGCGGGGATTATTTACGGGCGGGAAACGAATACCTGAAAACCGCACTCATGAATGCTGAAAACAGGGATCTGATGGCGGTTTCCATTTACAAGGCGGCGGAAATGATGAAGCTTGCCGGCAAGATACAGGAAGTGAGGGAACTCGTCTCGCGGCTTACCGGCAATTTCCCTTCCTCACAGTGGGCGGAAGAAGGCAAACGGCTTTTGGAGGGGCTGGAATGAGTGTGAAAAGCATATACAAGACGCTGCTTACAGGTGTTATCGTTTTTTTATTGGGTGCCCCGGCGGCCGTTTTCGGACAGGAGGGTGCTTTCGAAGCGGAGCCGGCCGATCCCGGTCTGGTTCTTCCCACGATTGTACTCGAGATCGAAGATTTGAGTATCGAAACCATCGAAGCGGTGCTTCCCGAAGAAGAAGAGCTGCTGCCCCCTGAGAGAAAGGTGCCGCTGCCGGCACAGGAAATAATGGAAGTGGAAGAACCGTCTCCGGATATCGCGCTTCCCGACGACGAAGACGCATCGCGCCGCTTATCCGCCTCCTCATTCGTTTCCGAAGTGTTACTCGGCGCCGGAAGCGTCAATAATATTTTAAGCCAAATCTCGTTTTATAAACTGGGTGAAAGCCCGAGGTTCAAACTTCTTTTCCTTCACGAGATGCTCGACGGTTTTTCGCATATCGCAAGCTCGGGCGGTCTTGTCTTCAGGGAAGGGGGAACCGGATTCAATTACCGGCTGGATTCTCTTGACAGTGAGTTCAAATGGATAACGCCGTCTTTGGAGACATCGATCGAAGGAAGCTTTTACGAGATCGAACGGGGGCTTCAGAACTCATCGGACTATTATTCGCTTATTAACCGTTTTCTCAAAGGCAAAGGCGGGGTGTCCTTTTTGTTGTCGGACTGGTTTACCCTCCGGAGCGATATAGGCATCGGATTTTCTTCACTGAGTCTCACCGGCGATGCCGCGCCTGTTATGGAAGTCGGGTATCCCCCGTCCGAACTTCTGGTTTCCCCTTCGGCGGGAATGGAGATAACCGGCGCCGCGTCGCGGCTGGGCCTCCGGGTGGATTACCGCTACAGAACGGTGGCGGAAGCCCCCTCGTTCGAGTTTCACCGCCTCCTGGCCGGGATATACGGGGGCGTCGAACTTCCCGTCAATGCGATCACCCTGGACGGAAGTCTCGATTATTTTTACAATTCCGACCTTCCCTGGCTGATCCCTTTCGACCTCGCCATTGCCGGGAACCTTCATGATCTTCTCTCTTTTCGTCTGGCAGGCGGTTACAGGGTCGAACAATACGACCTGGGGGGGCTCTGGAAGGAGTTCGAATACAGCGGCCTTCCCGCCGGTCTTTCAGACAATCACGGGTGGTATGCCGACGTTCAGATCAAACTCAATGTAGAGGATAACCTGATCCTTTCGGTGGGATCGGAATTTTCGACAAATACCCTGCTTTTTTCCCACAGCGAACTTCCCGATTCCCAGACCGGTCTTTTCGCTTTTGAAGAAGATTATGAGGTAAATCGTCTCGCCTCGGAAGCGGGGCTGAGATGGAACATTTTCCCCTGGTTTTATTGTAATGCAAAGGCCTCAGGTGTTTTCCTCTGGAAACCCTCTGCGGATTTCTTTTTCAGGGGACTGTTCGAAGGGGTCGCGGAGGAGGAAAATGGAAAATACGGCGGGCGTTTTTCCCTGCTTTTTGAAAACGATTTTGAAAAAAACCTTGAAATACCAGTCATGGACATTGAGCTGTTTTTTAAAATAACAGATAATGTCACATTGATCGGTGAAGGGCATGATTTGCTTTACCCGCTTCTCCCTGAAGACCGGTTCGCGATAGAGCCGTATGCTGCGCCGGGTATACGCGGAACGATAAAGGTTCATATTACGTTTTAAGGAGACTATTGTTATGCTGGATATTTTAATCAAAGGCGGAATCACGATGCCGTTCATCCTTCTCTGTTCGGTCATTGCAGCCATCATCATTATCGAGCGGCTCATCTTTTTCCGCAGGATCCGCGTCGACGAGGAAAAAATGATCGCCCGGCTCAGGGCGACGCTGGAAAAGCGGCACTTCGACGAAGCCCTCTCGATCTGCGAAAACAATCCTTCACCGATCACCAACCTCATGAAAGTGGGGATCGAGCACCGGCATTATGACGCCCGCGTGCTTAAGGATTCCATCGTCGATGCGGCGAATATGGAGATTCCGAAACTCGAGCGGTCCCTGTCGGCACTCGGGACGATCGCGAATATCGCCCCGCTTCTTGGTTTACTCGGTACGGTCATCGGGAATATCGACGCGTTCGGCATCATCAGCAGCCTCGGTCTTGTCGGTGATACAAGCGGTCTCGCAAAAGGCATTGCGGAAGCGCTCATTTCGACCGCGGCGGGAATCGTGGTATCGATACCCGCGCTTATCTTTTACAATTACCTTGTCAGCAAGGTCAACCATATCATTATCAGATTGGAGAACAAGGTGAATGAGCTCGTGCTGCTTTTGGGGGGAAACCAGTAGATGAGATTCAGACGAAGACTGATGCCGCAGGCCAATGTCAACCTGATCCCCATGATCGACGTCGTATTCCAGCTCGTCATTTTTTTTATGGTATCGACCACTTTTATCGTGAATCCGGGTATCCCCCTTGTGCTTCCCGGTTCCACGACCGCCGAACCCGTTGTCATGACAAAGCTCGTCGTGACGATTGTTTCGAGGGATGAGATCTATCTCAACAAGGACCGCCGCAACCTTGAAAGCCTTCCCGAGGCATTGCGTGAAATCTCGGGTGAAGAGCGAAACCATATCAAAACGGTCGTGGTCGAGGGGGACAGAACGGTTTCCTATGAACTCATGATACAGGTGCTCGATGTTCTCAGGAAAGCGGGTTTCAAGGGGGTGAATCTCAGGACCAGGCAGATAGAATGACGGGGCGCCCATGAAAAAGATGCCGGTAAAGGAACAGAACTATTATATTATCAGCGTGGCCGCGGCGTTCGTCCTCCATGTCATTGTCTTTATATTGCTTCAATTCATTCTCAACATTAATATAGAAGCCCTTCCGGAATATGCCGGAACCCTCGAGGTTGCACTCGGGGATGAGGCCGCTCTTCCCGTTATCAAAGAGGATGTTTCCCGGGCGAAAGAGGAAACGACGGAGGAAGAAGAGAACGGGCGAACCCGGATTGAAAAAAGACAGGAACCGGTAAAAAAAACAATACAGGCGGAAGAACACACGACTCCGGAAGAAAACAGGATCACGGAGGATTCGGAAACGACGATACCCGAACAGAAAGAACATGCGGAAGGGAGCGAGTCCGCGGATACGAAAGAAGACCGGACGGAAACGGAAGAAAAGGAACCCTATGATCCCGGTCTTGAAGAGGGAAGTCTCGCGGAGCTCGACCGGGCGATACAGGAAAGCTCGTCGACAACGCCGCCCGGCACGAGGAAAGAGGACGGAGCCGCGACCGGTGATACGACGGGGAATTCAGCGGGCAGCGACGGAAGCGGAACGACCATCACGTGGGAAGACAACCAGAACAGGAAACCGGTCTCTACCGCCAAACCGGTCCTCCCCGACTGGGTTTCCGAACAGGGCCTTCATCTTACCGTCGTTATTTCCTTTATTCTCACCCCGGAAGGCATCCTCACCGGGTTCAAGGTAAAGAAATCTTCCGGGTATCCTGAAGTCGATAACGCGGTGATCGACGCCCTCAGGCGGTGGAAATATCCCGCGGTCGCGGGAACGAAAAATGTAAAAGGGGAGGTCCCCTACCATATCACGCCGCGGTAGCGAAGGCGATTACTGAAAAAGCAGAGGATCTGAATGCGGGCACTCAGGCACACGACTAAAAAAAGAACCGGCCCGGGGCGTCATTATCGCCTTGGCGCCGAACCGCAGGAAGGCGGCACCAATTTCGCCCTTTATTCCCGTCACGCGGAAAAAGTTTTTCTCCTTCTTTTTGACGGACGGCATTTCCGTCCGACCGATATTATCGAATGCGAACGCTCACCCGAGGATATATGGCATGTTTTCGTTCATGATGTCGGCGCCGGACAGCTGTACGGGTACAAAGTGAAGGGCGTCTATAATCCCTATATCGGTTATCGATTTAATGTCCACAAACTCCTTATCGATCCGTACGCAAAAGCGATTACCGGCCTGCCGGTAAATAAAAAGGGGATGCTTTTCGGCTATCAGGCGGGGTTGAAGCACAAGGACCTTATCATGGACGGCAGGGACAATACCGGATATGTTCCCAAATCGATCGTCATCGATGACGGTTTTGACTGGCAATCCGACCGGCCTCCGTCGATTCCCCTTGAAGAGCTTTGTCTCTATGAGGTTCATGTGCGGGGATTTACCGTTCATCCCTCATCAAAGGCAGTTCACGCGGGGACTTACATCGGATTAATCGAAAAAATACCTTATCTCATGGAACTGGGAATCAACGCGGTCGAATTGCTTCCTGTTCATCAGCATTATTCGCTAATCCCCGGCAGACGTCGATGTTCCGTTGATTACTGGGGGTACAATACGATCTGTTTTTTCGCTCCCGAACTCAGGTACGGCACGGGAAAACGTCCGGGCTGTGAGGTGAACGAGTTTAAAACGATGGTAAGGGAACTTCATAAGGCCGGAATCGAGGTCATCCTCGATGTGGTCTACAATCACACGGGAGAAGGGGACGAATATGGCCCCACACTCACATTCCGGGGGATCGACAATCCGTCATACTACCTGCTTTCCGGGACCGAAAGCGCTCCCGCCTATCGTTACCGTAATGACGCAGGATGCGGTAATGTGCTCGATTGTGAAAAACCCCCGGTATTACGGCTTGTCATGGATTCACTGCGGTACTGGGTGAAAGAGATGCATGTGGACGGATTCAGGTTCGATCTCGCCCCCATTCTTGCGCGTGAAAACGGCCGGTACAGCAAAAACTCGGCCTTTTTCAGGATGATCGATCAGGATCCGCTTCTTGCGGGAGTAAAACTCATCGCTGAACCGTGGGATCTCTCCGGGTATCATGTCGGCGGTTTCCCGAGGGGATGGTCCGAATGGAACGGCCGGTTCAGGGATACGGTACGGAGGTTCTGGCGCGGCAATCAGGGCCAAGTCAAAGAACTCGCGTGGCGGCTCACCGGTTCCGCTGATCTTTATGAAAAAGATTCACGTTCCCCCGCCAACAGTATCAATTTCATCACCTGCCATGACGGGTTTACCGTCATCGATCTTTATTCCTATGACAGAAAACACAACCGGGAAAACGGTGAAGACAATCGTGACGGTCTCGATGCCAATGATTCGTGGAATTGCGGTGTGGAGGGTGAAACCGGTGATACGACAATTGTCGCATTGCGCAGAAGGATGGTCAAGAACGCACTTTGCACCCTTTTCCTGTCGCTCGGCACCCCGATGCTTTGCGGGGGCGACGAGTTTCTTCGAACACAGCAGGGGAACAATAACCCCTGGTGTCAGGATAATAACATTACCTGGTTCGACTGGGGGCTGCTCAAAACAAACGGCGATATGTACCGGTTCCTTTCCGGTCTCATCGCCCTTCGAAAGCGATACCCCGTCCTTTACAGGAAACCTTTTTTTTCCGGCAGGGATGAAGACGGGGACCTGATTCCCGATATACTCTGGTTCGACCACCGCCTTGCCACACCCGACTGGAACGACCCGGATCTTCGTTTTCTATCGTATCAGATCGACGGAAGCGAGGTGCCTTCCGGACTCGGGAATTACCACCTCTTCATCATGTTGAATGCAGACGTCAGGGGATATCACGTACCGCTTCCACGGTACGAAACCATGAGGTGGTACCGGATTATCGATACCTCACTCGATCCGGGAGAAGATATCCTTCCCGGGGGAAATGAAAAGGAACTCGCCGGACAGGAATCCTTCGAATCAGGACCGCGAAGCGTTTCGGTCCTTGTGGCGAAAGAACGGCGTTGAGTGCGTCGTCGTAGCTTTACTCTTTTCATTAAAAATATTATGTTAAGTATTATCTAAAAGTAAGGAGATAACCATGGCCGATAAAAAGAAAAAAAACGATGTCCCGTGTTTCAAGCCCGGCAGGTCAGGGGACTGCGGACCGGGCAGCCAGCCTCCGCTCGTGGAGCCGCCTAACAAGCCGCAGTTTCGGTTTTCCATGTGGTATTTCGTCATTTTTTTTATCGGGCTTTTTATTCTCAATATGCTGCTTACCATGCCGGGAGGAGAGGATCTGATCGGTTTCAGCGAATTCAAGAAGAAAATAGAAGACGGTGAAATCAAGGAGGTCCGGATGGGGCAGACTTATTACCTCGGCAGTACGGCGGTCGGCGAAAGCGGAAGCGAACGGACACAGGGAGAGATCTATAAAACCGTGCCGGTCGACGACCCCGGACTTATCGCCCTGATGGACGAGAAAAACGTGAAATACTATGCCGCGCCCGTTCAGCAGAACATGATTTTCGATATCATTCTTTCATGGGGTATACCGATTCTGATCATGGTCGTGATATGGCGCTTTTTATTCAAACGGATGGGCAATCTCGGTCAAAATGTCATGTCCTTCGGAAAGAACAAATCGCAGATCGTCGCGGAGGGATCGGTCGACACTACCTTCGGCGACATCGCCGGCGCGGATGAGGCGAAGGGAGAGTTGGCCGAGGTCGTCGATTTTCTCAAAAATCCGAAGAAATATCTCGAGATCGGGGGAAAAATCCCCAAGGGGGTTCTCCTTGTGGGTCCGCCTGGGTGCGGAAAAACATTGCTCGCCCGAGCCGTCGCCGGGGAGGCGGGGGTGATTTTTTTCAGGATCAGCGGCGCCGATTTCGTTGAGATGTTTGTCGGTGTGGGAGCCGCGCGGGTGCGGGATCTGTTCCGCCAGGCGCGGGAGAAGGCGCCGTGCATCATCTTCATCGACGAACTGGACGCGATCGGAAAAAGCAGAATCAATACCATCAATACCAACGACGAGCGCGAACAGACGCTGAACCAGCTTCTCGTCGAGATGGACGGTTTCGACGCGGTCCAGGGTGTCATCATTCTGGCGGCGACAAACCGGCCGGAGATTCTCGATCCCGCGCTTCTCAGGCCGGGACGCTTCGACAGACAGGTCGTCATGGACAGGCCCGACCTTTCGGGCAGGGAAGCGATTTTGAAAATTCACTCCAAGAAGGTAAAGCTCGATGAAACGGTCGATCTGAAAGACATAGCGCGGGCCACGCCCGGCTTTGTCGGCGCGGATCTTGCGAATATCATCAATGAAGCCGCCCTTCTGGCCGTGCGCGGGGGAAGAAAAAAGGTGTCGCAGAAAGATCTCGAAGAGGCGATCGAGAAAACAGTGGCGGGTCTCCAGTTGAAGAACAGGATCATCAATCCAAAGGAACGGGAAATCGTCGCCTATCATGAAACCGGTCATGCCCTGGTAGCAACATTGACAAAAGGCGCAGACCCCGTTCACAAGATATCGATCGTACCCCGCGGCATGGGCGCTTTGGGATATACCCTGCAGCTGCCCGTGGAGGATCGTTTTCTCATGACCGAAGACGAACTGATCGGCAAGATCGACGTTCTTTTGGGTGGACGGGCAGCGGAACAGCTGGTCTTCAAAAAAATATCGACGGGCGCCGCGAACGACCTCACAAAAGCGACCGATATCGTGAGAAAGATGATTACCGACTACGGGATGAGTGAAAAGTTCAGAAACGTGGTCTTCCAGTCACGGCATGTACCTTTTCTGGGCGACAGCGCCGGGATCGGTTCGGCCCGCGAGTATTCGGAAAACACACAGACCTATATCGATGAAGAGATAGCGCGCATCATCAACGAGCGCTTTCTCCGTGTGTCCGCCATGTTAAAGGAGAAGCTCGAAACCCTTACCGCCATCGCGAAAAAACTCCTTGAAGTCGAAACGCTCGATGCCGGGGAGTTCAAGGCGATGGTTGGCGTTGCGGAAATTTCATGACGGGGGGATAACGTGATCGATCAGCAAAAGCGTATATATGTCGCTGCAACAAGGCAGAACGACGGAAAGACGATCACCGCGCTTGGTCTTCTGCACGCCCTTCGTGAACGGTTTTCCCGGGTGGGATATATGAAACCGGTCGGGCAGCAGGTGAAACTTATCGGGAACAGCGAGATCGACAAGGACGCCTCGCTCATCGATGAAGTTTTTCATATCGGGTCAAAGCTGCCGGACATGAGTCCGGTGGCGGTTCCCAAAGGATTTACAAAGAATTATATCCTGCACGGCGAAGTCAGACATCTCGAAAAAAGAATACTCGCCGCCTACCAGCGGGCGAGCGAGGGAAAGGACTTTATGGTCATCGAGGGGACAGGCCATGCGGGCGTAGGTTCCGTCTTTGACCTGTCAAACGCGGCCGTGGCCAGGATGCTCAAGGCAAAGATGGTAATGGTCACCTGTGCCGGGATCGGCCGTCCGATTGATGAGGTAATGCTGAACAAGGCGGTTTTTGACGCGCAGGGGGTCGAATTGCTCGGTGTCGTGGTGAACAAGGTAATGAAGGACAAGTACGATTCGATCGACAAATATGTTAGGCTCGGCTTCAAACGGAAGAAAATCGATGTGCTTGGGGTCATCCCCTTTTATCCCGCTCTTTCAAGCCCGACGCTCCGGCAGCTGTTCGAAGATATACACGGCAAACTGGTTTGCGGCGAGGAAAATCTCGACCAGAGTGTCAGCAAGATGATCGTGGGCGCCATGCCGGCGCATACGGCGCTTGATTATTTCAAGGGAGACGTGCTGCTTATCACCCCGGGGAACAGGGAAGATCTGATTCTGGCGGCCATGACCTGTAATTTCCCCGGTGTCAAGGCATACGGGGTGAAAGGAATTATCCTTACCTGCGGGATCTGGCCGAACAAGGCGATACTCAAGCTTGTCAAAGGGACCAATATCCCCATTATCCTGGTCCCCGACGACACCTTTACGACGGCACAAAAGATATCCAACCTCATTATTAAAATCAGGGCGGAGGATGAGGAAAAAATCCAGAAAGTCAAGGAGATTATCAAGGAGTATGTCGATGTCGGACTTCTTCTTAAAAAACTCGGTGTACCGGCGTAAGCCGGACGTGGGTTTACAAAAGAATGCGGCTGAATTTTATAGCTAGTTCCTGTTGATTGATTGTTTTAAAAGATTTCTCAAACAAAGCTCACAGAGGAATTATTTTTATTATTCTTTTTTGTACTTTGAAAGATAATTATACACTCCCCCTATAATAACTTTGTATATATCAAGATTATGTCGGATTTATTTATTGACTTTAAAAAAATAAATTAATGCAATATGCACTTTTTTAGCGTTATATATTGTATGATAATAATTACTCAAGGAGTGTCGTATGGCAGAATCCGATACGCATGAATTCCATTTTATCATTACGGATATTATGAAAGAGAAGCTGCACAACCTGACATTATTCGGTTCAGGACGTTCGATATCCGGCGTCATTGTCGGGATATTGTCCTGCATCGATCCTTTGATTATAAAGGAACATAAATGGGGAAGGCAGCGAATGAGCCGGTATCGAACGGTCTCGGACAATCCCGATGAAAGCCGGGAACATGTCCATGTTTATTTCTCTGAGGATATGTATCGAAAGATTAAGCTGCTTCACGCTGATTTGAATTATTTTAGTATCGCGCAGTTTTTACGGGGGTTGTTGGAGTTGTTTATAACGATGGTCGAGGAATATGGAAATAACATCATCGAAGAATTTGAGAACATATATAAGCAATGGGGTATTGAGGAGAAGAAGTTACAGCAGTCATCTCGAAGAAATTTACGACAATTGTTTAAGATAATCCAGCATCTACAGGGGCGAAAAAGATCAATATCTCTCTATACGAGTCATTATTCGCCATTTTGGATACTTAGACTTTAAAAACACATCTTTAAACCACATCCCCCTTCCAGCATATACACCCCGACCGGAATAAACAGAATAAATATACCTGACAGGTCGAATAAGATCATCCACACAAAATGTCGGGTCGGACAGATTCCGACTCAAAGAATCAATTAAATAAATGAAATATTTAGAATAAAATTTTATCCATAATTTTCTCATGAACTGATTTTCTAATGGCTTCTGTGTAATATAGGAATCGTAATAAGGGAGATTCGTAAAAACCTGTCCACGTATCCAGATGACTATTATCAGCTGAACTGTAAATTTTCTCATTACTTTGCTTGTTGTGATAAAGCTGTGTATACAATTCACGATGTGCGGTATTTGCTGTTTTTGAATATACCCTTGACAGACTTCCATGAAGTTTTAATATATAAATGTCAGCGCTTTCATCTAAATTATATGGCAACCGGATTCATTGATTACCTATATTTATTTTCAAAATTACTCCTTCTCAAAGAGTGGTAATAAAAATGCGTATGACGTATAATAGCCCTATGAAACGATTGGCATGCATTCAACACCCTGGAACCGTAAAGGCCGTAATATCAGGAATTCTTTCCGTTATCCTTGTCTTTTTAACGTCTGGGATTTTCGCTCAGAAGAAGACCCTTACGATCATCCACACAAACGATCTCCATTCACACCTCCTTGGTTTTGGGCCCAATATCGACTATACACCGTTCAGTGTCAACGATGACGAGACTGTCGGGGGCTGGGCCAGAATAGCGGCGGTGATTGATGAAATTCGAAGCAGCCGCGGCAATCCCGTCCTGGTCCTCGATGCGGGGGATTTCACCATGGGCACCCTTTTCCACATGAGGGTCCGCGAAGATGCGACGGAACTCGGTCTTCTTCATGCGATGGGATACGATGCGGTGTGTCTGGGGAATCACGAGTTCGATCTCATGCCGTCAGGATTGGCCGCAATGCTTTCCTCCGCGCGTGAGCGGGGCGGGATGCCGCGTCTTGTGTGCGCGAATGTCATATTCAGTCCTGAAAGCGGCAAGGATGACGCACTCGAGGCCATGTTCAGGGAGGAAGCGGTTACCCCGTACATCATCTGTGAACGGGCCGGTATTCGTATCGGTATATTCGGGGTTCTCGGAAAGGACGCAGCCGAGGATTCGCCTTTCGCTTCTCCTTTGACTTTCACCGGCATTGTGGAAACCTCACGCGACATGGTCCGCGTCCTCAGGGAAGAGGAAAAGGCTGACATGGTGATCTGTCTTTCCCACAGCGGGCTGCATGAAAATCCGTCGCATTCGGAAGACGAGATCCTGGCCTCAAAGGTCGACGGTATCGATGTTATTGTCAGCGGGCACACGCATACCCGGCTTCTGACACCGATTCCGGTGAACGATACGATCATCGTTCAGGCATGGGCATACGGCAGGCATGTGGGGGTCCTGGATGTGGAATTTGAAAACGGGAAGGTGAAGACGGCGGGATACCGGATCCAAATGATCGACGATACCATCTCGGGCAAGAGTGAAATCGATGAGGCGATCAAAACGGCGAAAGACTCGGTCAATGACAAGGTGCTGGCCGGTCTCGATTTGACGTTTGACGATGTTATCGCGGAGACGGCATTCGATCTGGCGAGTGTGGAAGACGAGTCGAATCTCGGCAACATGATAGCGGATTCGATACGATGGTACGTCGACAACCATGATTACGATCCCGGCGATCCCGCGACAAAGGTGGCGCTGGCCATCGAGTCGAACGGTCTGATACGGGACGATCTGTGCGCGGGGAAAAGCGGGAAGGTCGCCGTCTGCGATCTTTTCAGAACCTTTCCGCTCGGCATCGGTATGGACGACACCATGTGCTATCCAATCGTCACCATGTACCTTTATGCATCGGAAATAAAAAAGGCGCTCGAAATCCTGACGAGCGTCTATCCCCTCAAAGGCTCGAACTATTTCATCCAGATCTCGGGGGTGAAATTTACCTATAATCCTCACCGGATGATATTCGACAGGGTGACCGATATATGGCTGGGCGACCTTGAAAACGGCTATGTCCCGCTCGATTATTCCGGATCGAACAAAACACTCTACCGCGTGGCGGGCAATATCTACAATTCCACCTTTCTGAAGGTGATCGGGCGTTTTACCATGAATATTCTGGACATCGTTCCCAAAAAAAGGGACGGCAGCCCGGTTTCAGACCTTTCGGACATGCGCGTGGATATGGACAGAAACACTCCCGGCATCCAGGAACTCAAGGAGTGGATCGGGCTGCTTCGGTATGTACAAAGTTTCGACGATACCGATGCCGACGGCCTTCCCGATATCCCGGAGAAATACAGGGGGAAAGAGGGGCGGATTGTGAGTGATCCGGGCTGGAATCCCGTCTCCCTTCTTTCCAGGGGAACATGGATAACATGGAGTGCCTTTTCAATCGTCGTCGCGCTGGTTTCGGCCATCGGTTTAACCGTTTTTATCGTGATACGGAGGATCAAGCGAAAGAAAAAGGGGTGAGGGGGAGGAGTCTGCTGCAACCCGCTATGAGCAGCTTTTTAGAAACAGAAAATATTTCATTAATCCCTTAAAGGCACCTAAAGGGAAAGCGCTATTGAAAGCGTAAGGGAATCAAATCTATAATGATATCGCTAAATAAATCAAAACAGAGAGCCCGTTCATTTTCATAGAAACGGAAGGACGTGTACCAGTAAATATGACCATCAAGGCACCTTATCCGAAAATAGCGAAAAAAGAACCGATTCTTCTTTCATTTAAAGCCCAGGCATATTTATAATAATATAATAATATTTAAAACTAATAAAACTCATTAATAATCTTTTTATACACTTTCCCCGGTTTTTTATTAATCTGATTTTATCGATTGTTCGGAGCTTATCTAAACCTATACATCCATCTTTTTCATTAAATTCATCGTCTTTATTTTTATACATACACTTCAATTTTTCCCTTCAGGTTTCAAAAATAAATAATTTGATCGCTTTTAAAAAATTATTTGTTAGAGTTGCTGAATAATCGCAATCGCCAAACGCTCCCCCAACAGGATTCGAATTTTCTTAAATGCCCATTATGATACGATTCGGATTATTCATCAATACGAAGTAATGCCGCCATTTCCAGATATCCTGGTTGAGCCATTTCCTGTTTAAGTTGAACCGCAAAAGGTTGTGATAAATGAAAATATTCAATACGGCTTGTTTCCGGAATTGTGACCTTAAGATAAAGATCTTTAAGTTTCTCTGTTATTTCAGAGCCGTTTGGGAGTTTACTGGTAAGTGTGTAAGATTTTACGAATATTTCTGTGGAATATCCGAGTTCGTTAAAAATATCGGGAATAGCTGCCTGGAAGATATGTTCGAGCCGGTTAACAGTTTCGTTGAATCTGTCATCTATGTTGGTAAAGGCAAGACGAAAGGCTTTGTTTTCCATCAGGCTTTCATAACTGTGGGGATCGACCTCCCGGAGTACCATCATATATGTGAGGATAAAATAGCGAAACTCAAAGTAACTTTCACTCCACGAGAATGCCATATTCCAATATTCATTCCAGGTTTTAAAGTTTTGGGGAAGTTTTTCTCTGAAATAATTAAAGAGCTTTAAGGCAAATCTTGTATTGTGATAATAAGCGGTAAATTCATCCAAAAGACCAAAAACAGCTTTGTAAGTAAATCCTTGCTCGATGTAAACATTATATCTGCCCTTTTTAAGCAATAGCGGTACCACATCGATAATGATGGACACCGGCGGTATATCCATGGGTTTCACAACCACCATTTTCTTGCAGTCTATGAAGAAACACCAGTATGTTGAATACATAGCCGGATTCATATTTTGCTCGGATAATAGTGTATATGAATAATAGCCTGTAAATCCATGACTGGTTTCATGAATGGCGGGTATCATATCATGAAGTTGTCCAAAATGGTCTTCAGATACAATCCAGCCGTGAAACTTGGAATCGGTAACCATAATGGGAATCATAACCCCGTCTTTGCTTGTAATATGCCCTTCGGTTGTATCGATCTCATTACCGTATACTGTTATCGTATATGGAATCTGTTCCTGAAGATAGACCAGGTGGTAACTATCCGGATCGTATTGCCAGAGTATCTTGAGAAGCGGATCTTCCGGTACTTCCAAATCAAGTTCTTTGAATGTGATTATAGCGGATAAAGATTTATCGGAAAAATCCATTGAAGGTGCAGAGACAGCTAAAGAATTATCGGATGATTCCCATGATGACGTAGAGACACAGCCTGGATGCATGAAAATCAGAAGCGAGGGAATTCCTGCCCGAATTATCAGGAATAAAAAGTTTTTAATTAATATATGTATTGAGATTTTAATCTTGACTTTCATCACGGCTTCCTGTAATAATTTTATAATCCAGTGTTATGTTTTGCAAGAGCTATTCTTAATTCTTTAATCCTTTGAAACTCTTTTGTATTATTTGTTACGAATATTAGATTTTTAGATATTGCTTGGGCGGCCAATAATAAATCGATTGGTCCAATTATTTTAGCTTCCTCTTTTAACTTCTTTTTAATTTTACCATATGGTATTGCAGCGTCATCATCAAATGGCAATACTGTAAATATTGATAAAAACTCAAGTAGTGAAAGACGATTTTCTTCAGGATATTGGCTGTCGGCTATTCCAAATTCCAATTCTGCAACTGTTAATGCAGAAATATAAATCCCATGCTTAAAATTGATAGAAATATTATCTAAAACCAGGTCAGATTTTTTCTTGATGGCATAAATACATATGTTTGTATCAAGAAGAAACATTAAAATGGTTCCCTTGTTTCTGCAATACCCTGATCTCTTCCAGATTCCATAAAGTCATCAGTAAAGGAATTTAAGCCATGCAGGAAAACTTCCCATATTTTATTATGTGGGACTAAAATAACCGCATCCCCATGCTTTTGTATATAGACATCTTTGCCTGGGAATTGAAAATCTTTTGGTAATCGTATTGCTTGGCTTCTGCCGTTCATAAAAAGTTTTGCTGTTTTCATAATATATACTCCTGTCAATAATATATATCATGATCTATACTTTTATCAAGACCAGCCTGCGACATTGGACAACGGGGTGGCGGGTTGGCGAAGTTATTTGGCGGAGCTACTGCGAAGCCAAAAAATATGCCGAAGGCCGAGCTCCTTGCGAGCGAAGAGCTAACCCGCTGTTATTCGCCGTTGCTTGCCCATTACAAATAAAAGCCTATTAAGGCAATGCAGAAATTATAGTTGAGTATGCGCTCCACCCATCCGCAGTTTGATATGCATTTATAGAGCTCGATGGTACCTGTATGGATAGCGATGGACTTGTATTATCGAACATGCCAGTTCCACCATCTGTAGGATCAGGATTAAGACTTTGAACTATATTAAAATTAGTACATCCCGCGAAAGCTCCACTCTGAAGGACAAACAGTGATGCAGGAAGAACCAAAACGCCTGTTAACCCCTTACAATTTACGAAAGCTTGAAAACCTATTTTCCCAAGACTATTTGGGCAACTCCAAAAAGCCTCACCCCCGATAGTGGTAAGTCCTGATGGTAAATTCAAAAAGCCTGTGAAACTCCTACAATAACCAAAAGCGTAAAAGCCGATTGAAGTGAGTCCTGATGGCAAGTTTAAATTGCCTGTAAAGCCCGAGCAACCTCCGAACGCAAAATCTCCGATAGAAGTAAGAGCAGTTGGTAGAACAAGAGAACCTATAAAACCAGTACATTCATAAAAAGCATAATCGCTGATAGTAGAAAGCCCGGATGGGAGTATTAAAGTGCCTGAAAAACCTGTACAACTTGAGGGAACAACCGTACTCGCCGATATGAACTGTTTCTGTGAAGACAATCTCAAGGCAGCTGCGGAGAAGAACATCGAGAGCATCATAGCGGATAATCAATTCCGAAAATCGAAAGCTTCAGATTGTAAGAATTGTCCATATACGGCAAAATGTTTTCAACGCAAGAAAAGCGTTAGGGGTATACGCACTCTCTATAACGTCGACAGCAAAGGTTCGGTAAATTATTCACAAGTCATGATCGAAGAAATCGATCGTCCCGAACTAAGGGAATTGTATTCTAAATGAATGGGAATCATCGAACCGGTGTTTGCTCATATCACTTTCCGAAAAAGGCCGGATCGATTCACTCTTCGTACGAAAGCAAAGGTGAACATACAATGGGGCCTCTATTGTATTATCCGGAAAATATCAAAGATCGTGGGGCCGAACGGTTTTCATATGCATGATTCGGAATAACCTTGGATTAATACTTCCACTATTAGCCGTATCGGTTTCAACATCACCTGCATCGAACCGATTGACAGGCTATATGATTCTGATAGGGACTTTTCCTGCAGAATCGTTACCATAAGTGTTTTTTTGTTATCTATTGAAGAAGCAAAAATAATTTTTCCTGAACCTGTTTCAGGGTACTTTTTGAAGCCTTTTCAATAAAAACAGCACTTCTGGCTTTCCAGTCCAGATTTTTGACTTGATCAGATAGAACCACACCATCAATTTTTTTCCCATCAATTTTAACTTCAAAAGGATATCCTTTAACTTTGCTTGTAATTGGACATGCTATCATTAAATTGGTCTTTTTATTATAAGCTGAAGGAGATAATACAATTGCCGGGCGTTTACCTGTTTGTTCATGCCCGGATTGAGGAGTAAAAATTAACCAGATTACATCTCCTCTTTCCGGAACATAAGCCGATCTTACCAAATTTCATCTCCTTCTTTTTCTCCGAAATCAATTTCGGCGTGAAGATTTTCATCAGTGATTAAGTTTAATAAATCGTCAAGTTCTTTCATTTTTTCCGGTCGAATAATAATATTATCTGCTTCTTCTGTGATATCTACCAGAGAACCATTTTTCAATGAAAGGTCTTTTACAATAGTGGCTGGAATCCTGATGCCTAAACTGTTTCCCCATTTATGTATTTTTGTTATCATATGATAAGTATAAACATTGTTTAAACAAACGTCAAGATGATATTTCAGATAACACGGCTTATGAGACGTTTTTGCGTCCCGCGAAGCCCAAGGCGCCCTAAATGGCGCTGCAGCTGTAAAAACACTGTTGGAGCCGGTACCCAACGGGAAGATACTAGGGAATGCATTCCATTGAAAGACTTCTCCAGTTTTCCTTGAATTCAGGTATATGGTTGTCATTAATACCGATTTCAATAAACCCGGCCTTGCGATAACAACCGATTGCAGGATGATTAAAGTCAAAGACCCGCAAATCCAGCTTTTTTAGCTTGAGATTGAGTTTTGTGTAATTCTTCATTTCATTTATGAGTTGAAGGCCATATCCATGTCCTCTTTTCTCGGGATTGATTAATATTCTGCCAATGGATGCTCTTGATTTCTCCCTGTCGATTCTCTTGAATTGGCAATGTCCAATGACTCCATCATTCGAACTCAAAACGACCTTTAGAAGCAAAAAATTTTCAGTAGACATCGTTTCCTGCATGATGGGCGATGTGGCGCTTCGCCACCGCCCGTCATGCGGGCTTGCCCGCCGCCCCGATGAGCAAAATGGAGCGCAGCGACATTTTGCTCATCGTTCCGTGTTGACGACGTCCGGCGCTTTTCCACGTACAAACGTAGCCCTTACAAATCCAGCATACACTGACAATAGGTAGTTTTCAACAAGAAAAGTAAAAACTGCGAACGCGCCACTGCAATGTTGGTCCAAACGGAAAATGACGGCTCTACGAACCAACCGGCGCCGGATATCCCCGCCAGCTCGCCAAACTCCACCCCTTCCAACCATTGGGAGTTTGGCGCGCCAGGGCGCTGAGGTCTACACGGTGTTGGGCGGCGTTTTTGCACTACATTGGGAACTTCACGAAATGTAAAACAAAAATACATTGTTTTACAATGAAAAACGAAATACTATAGGAAATTACAGTTTTTTAAAAATGAGATTCTCCCAGTATTCTTTTAGATTATCATCAAGATATCCAAGCTTACTAAATTCAAAACTGTTTCTACAAAAGATATTCTTCATTTTTTCCGCCGTGTATAGTTGTACAATTCTTTCCATTTTTTCTCCATCAATTTCCGGATAACTAATACGTTGACCTTCACCTTTTATATATATCATACAAAAATAACCATTAGGTTTCAGTACTTTAGTAATTAATTTCAATATCTGATCAATTTCTACTTCAGTATTATGAATTAGTGAAGAACACGCAAATATGCCATCAAAGAATCCTAGGTTTGTATTAATTTCAAAGTAATCCATACAGTAAAAGGTCAAATTTGGATTTTTGCATTTTGCTATTTTTATAGATTCAGTGCTAAAATCAATTCCAACTACTTCTGCATTTTCATTCGACAGACGCATGCTTTCTTGACCAGGCCCACAACCTAAATCAAGTATTCTCGGATGTGATGGAAATAAAGAAAGAAAATCTCTAATAGTGAGTAAAAGTGAATTATTAGAATACCATTCATCAGCATACTTTTGTGAATTTTGATCATAAAAACGTTTCGTGTTATTCATAATTACCTCTATACGAATTATTTGATATAAGGCATTCTAAATTTATCCCACAAAAATGTCGCCTAACGGGGTGGCGGGTTTATATGACGTTTTTGCGCAGCAAAAATGTGGTGAAGCCCAAGCCGAAGGCGCAGAATATAAACCCTGTTATAAGAAGTCGTAAAAATAGAGTTTTATGCTAAATTGTTAAGTATCTCCTGATACTTTTTAGTGGCCATTTGACTTTCTTTATCTTTCTGCGCAAAACTGAATTCTCGCCACAATCTATGTGGATTTTCTGGTTTTATTTTACCATCTTCTGCTTTATCTGTAATTAAAGAAATAGCCTCTTGAAAATAATCACTATCCAATGAAACCTTGAAACGAGAAAGAACGTGACAATAATATAATAAATTATATCTGATTAATGGATATTCTATTTTCTGGAAATTTGTGCCTATACCAAAACTGCAAGGGCCTAAAGGTAACTTAGATTGCCAATGACTGAGTAAGAAAATTACTCCTTTCTCAAGTTTAAGAATATCTTTTTCTGAATTATTTCTGTGATGAAATGCATCAAGAACATATAATGTAGTACCTGGATTACTTGCATCAGTAGATGGCGACTTTCCCAATTTAACAGTATTGCAACGCCATCCACCATCTTCTTCTTGTGTATTTAAAAGTTTCTGATAACAGACTTCCAATCGATCGTCTGAATACCCCAGTCTTCCAAAAGCTGTTAATAATCTGGCAGTGATACACGGCAGTTTTGAACTTTTCGGACTGTATCTAAAACATCCTGATTCATCATAGTAGGTAAAAACAAAATCAATTGTATCGGCAATCACCGGGTATTGATCATATTTTATTCCTAAATCACCTAAAGTATTTAGGATGTCTATTGTGGAATACCCTGCAGGAGCATGAATATCTCCATCTGTTCTTGCCCAGAACTTATTCCCATTGACTGTTGAGGAATTAATGATTTTTTCAATTTCTTCTTTCACAACCAATCCTATTTTTACGATTTCTTATAACGGGCTTGCCCGCTGTTATATGCAGTTGCGTTGCGTCTTTATAATTTAGATTCTCTATTGATTGTTTCATTTTACTGATTGATTTAAGCTTCATAATATTCCAGATTTATCAAGTAATAGGGACTTACATTAAAAAAAGTCTTCTTTTCCTAACTCTTCAATATGAGCTGCTTTATTTCTAAAATTGTTAGAAATACTATTAATCGCATTTAGTAGACCAGATTTATCAAGAATCCAATTTGAGTAAGGAAAGTCAGTAAGAAAATCATAGAAAGTTTTGATTATATTACTTGTATGTCTTCTGCTTTTACTATTCAATACCGTTTGGAGGAAATGTGCGAATGTACCTAATTCTGGTTCTTTTGTGTTCTCTTTCGAAATATATTTGGTAATTCTACTTAAATCATTATCCTTTAGGTCATTTGAGATATCAATAGATTTGCAATGAGATTTAAATGGCCTAATAATTTTTTCGACCAACTCATTTTCAAATGCTTTACAAAGGCCAATAATTACATGAGACCAATCCAATGAATAATCTTCTTCTGTTTTCGATGATATATATTCTGCTGAAGCAACAAAGCGTAATGTTTTTGAATCAAGATATTGGATTCTATTCTCTTTAATTTTCAATTTCTCAATTGCAATTCTTAATTCGTCATCAGAAACTAATTTTAATAATAGCTCAATTAATTCATCAACTTTCTCGTCTTCAGATTTTGTGCCAGCTTTTATTTCGTAGATGGATAAAAGCCTGCCGTAACAACCATTACAAAGTCTTTTGTTCCAATTTGATTGATATATTGTAATAAGTTTGGACTTTTTTTCATTTCCACACCTAAAACAAGCAAAAGCAACAGCTTTGTCAAAGCGATACTGCTTCATTGGACCTTTTTCAGGGTATTCTTTAATAATATTTCCAGGAGCTTTTCCGATCATCTAATCCCCTATGTAAAAAATAGATCAGCAACGCAATTGCATATAACGGGGTGGCGGGCTTGCGCGCTGTTAGCTGCAGGACCGCCTCTCAAATTCAGTTTTTATGTACTTTACCACACTATCATCATTGTTACTTCCAATTACTTCTGTTGCTATTTGTTTTATATCATCAATAGCGTTTTCTACCGCTATTGCATTTTTAGCTATTTTAAACATTGGTATATCATTTCTATCATCACCGAAAACAACTAATTCATTAATGTTTTGATTATACATTTCAAGTATTTTGCATATTGCTTTGTCTTTAGTTGCATTAACATTATGAAGAGTAAGCCAATACCAGCCAGGACTATATTGATTTGCAAATAATTGAATCTCAAGCTTATCCTTATATTTATCACTCATCTCTTCGGTTAATAGTAATAATTGATCCCTTTTATTTATTATTGTAAAGCATATTACTTTTTCATGGTTATGTTCAGATATGTTCTCAACTTTTTCTATCCTACTGTCATTATTATTAGTTCTATCATCAACATACCATTTCATTCCATCATTAGTGCAATTTTCAAAATATAGTTTATCTTCTTTCCCGTTGAATGTTGAAAGGAAAAACTGTTTTTGAAAACTCTTACAAATATTATCTATTTCTTGAACAATAATTGGTTCGATGTTATTTATAACTAGATGTTTGCCATTAGCAAAATCGGAGATAAATGCACCATTAAATTCTACGATTGGAAGCTTAATTTTAATCCCATCTAGTATTTTTTTTATAGCTACAACGCTTCGACCACTGGCAACAGTAAACTGGATCCCGTTTTCCAATAATTTATTGAGTTCAACTTTTGAGTATTTAGATAATTGCGCTTTATCATTAAGTAATGTTCCATCTAAATCACTAATGTAAATCATAACCACTCATTCAATTAGGCGGTCTTGCAGCTAACGGTACGAGAGTTTATGAAGTTGCTGCAAACCGTCACGACATCTGACCCACCCTCGTCATTTTTTGTGACCCGGGGGTCGTCACATTATGTGACCCACCCCCCCGTCAAAT
>JAFGHO010000130.1 GCA_016930085.1 Spirochaetales bacterium | reverse complement strand
GGCAACGCCGACTACTCCGCCGGGAACGGAATATATCGGTGATGTGAACTCAAACGGAAGTATCGATATTGTCGACGCATTACTCGTGGCCCAGTATTATGTCGGTCTTGACCCTGCGAATTTCAATGCATCGAATGCGGATGCAAATTGTAACGGGAATGTCGACATTGTCGATGCCCTTTTGATTGCCAGGTATTATGTCGGACTCATTGCTGAGTTCTGCTAGGGTTGGCTTGAAAAAGGGATAACATTGGTGAGATACGATCGCTTCCGTGTCTCACCGTTTCCTTCAATGACGCCGTTCTTTTTCGTACCTCACGCCCCGTCTCTTTTTTATATCCGTATCCCGGTATCGATATTATGCATTATCCGATTGTCCAGGGTAAATATTCCTCACCATGACGGCAAATAAATGGTATCAACGTATGTTTTAATCCGTCAATTTAGTCTATATTATAGGGGGAAAGGAAACAGTATGAAAATGACAATAGGAAACGTTACGCTTATAGGAACCTCGCACGTTTCCGAAAAAAGCGCGGACGAGATAAAAGAATATTGCGACAATAATCCCGTTGATATTATTTGTGTGGAACTCGATGAAAAACGATACGAGCAGATGATGAGGGGGGATGTCGGCTTTTCCGTGGACGAGATGACCCGTATGGTGGACAGACTCGGGATTCCAGGCTTTGTGCTTTCAGTTATTATTTCCGCGGTACAGCGGATTATTGCATTTCTTCTGAATCTGAAACCGGGACACGATATGCTGACCGCCGTCAATTATGCGAAACAGCATAATAAAAAACTCGTATTTATCGATCAGACCGCGGAAACGACATTACAGCGGTTTTCACAGGCTTTCACTATAGAGGAGTTTCTGTCGATCGGTCCAAAGCTGTTTATCATGACCGTCGACGATATCCTTCATCCCGATAGCGATCTGTTCAAGGGCATTAACCTGCATGACGTTCCACCACCCGAATTAATTAAAAAGGCAAACGAACGAATGAAACATATTCTTCCGAGTTTTTATAAAGTCGTGATTGAAGAGCGAAACCGTTATATGGCAGAGAAAATAAAGCTTCAGCAGCAGGTAATGCCGGATGCGGCTTTTCTGGCTGTTATCGGTGCGGGGCACTGCGAAGGTGTCGCCGCGTACCTTGAAACGGAGAAATAAGGTTGTTTCATGCCTTACAGGTACAGAAAAAGCCGATTTTTCACGATTTTTTATTATTTCACACCCTTTTTTATAATATTTTTATTTTTTTTCTTGATTAAATCATCAAAATGCCAGTATAATTGGGCCAAATACTTTATATGGAGGTAGTAATGGCTAATAAGGAAGTGTTAGTTGTTACATCAAAAGTCAAGGCTTATATTAAGAAAAAGGGGGGGTTCAACACCTCGGCTTCTGCAATAGAAGCTCTTTCAGACAAAGTGAGAGAGATTTGTGATCAGGCTATTCAGAATGCAAAAGACGATAAAAGGAAGACGGTAAAAGACAGAGACATCTGATTTTTTATCGCCTTACTCTCCCGTTTTGTGGTACACATGGGTGTTTGATTTTTGATACCTGTCGATCTTACTCCTGAAAAGATATAGCAGGTAAGGTTTCTTCAAGGCAAGGGTTCCCCTTGAATAGGCAAAATGATTTCATTTTGCCTATTTTTTTGCTTTACTGTTTTCATTATTAAAACAGATAGTATGAATGATATTGATTTCTGATGATGAATACAGTATTATTGATGGCATGACGATGAAAAAAAGATTGCATATCCTTTTTTCGGCAGGTGTGGTTTTTTTCGTATTACCATTTTGCTTCGGAAACACGAATGCCATTTATTTTCAATATCTGCCCGAATTTTATTCGATTAAGTCGTCCTGCAGCAAACTTGTCGAGTACGAGTATATGACAATAAGCTGGACTCCGGAATGGAAATACGACGTTGATAAAGAAGAGGTTACCGCTTTCCTCCAGCGTTTTTATAAAACGGTTTGTGTGCTTGCAGAAAAGTATAAAAGCAATATGGAGATTCTTCTTCTCAAGGCACTACTCGAGCATTATCAATACAACCTCGATATAGGGGATTTCTTCGAGAGTGTCGGAGAAACAATACAAAAGGCAAAGGCACTGAACGGGAAGGATTACAGACCGGGATGGATACTGGCAAATCATTATTTCAATGCGAATTCTCCGGTGGAAGCATGGAAAGAATACAGGGCCGTTTTCCTTTCACGCTGTTATAACGATATTTCTCCGTATTTCTGGGACGATTATGCGAAATTTTCACTTATGGCGATGATGCCGGGGAATGCAAGGATGGCCTCATCATATGCAGGGGAACTATTTGGGCATACCTCCGATTTTGAAAAAACAATGGGAGGCCAATTGGAAAATACTTTCGTGACTATCGGAGGTGATGCTGATCTGGAGGATAAAGATGTCTGGGATTTTTATCGGTACATACCCGAGCAATGGCTATTTCTTCAAAGCAAGCTATTGGGGATTTCGATTGAGTTCGACGAGGAATGGGAAGATCTGAAACTCATGGGATTGAAGGATTCCAAATCCTATTTCTATGTTCTTTTAGGGCCCGAAAAAGGACTGGGCGATTCAGAAGTCCACTATAGTATTTCGATTCTGATGTTTGTTGCTTCCGAGACAATAGACCTTGACTTTGTGCTTTCCAGATCATTTTCAAAGGCAAAGGGGTATAAAAAATCAGATATTAATGTTTCATTACAGGGAGCGACGATATTGGAAGCGGTTTCTAGCGATGTCTATGCCGAGCAGGGGGGGGCACGGACGATTGTCGTCGCACTGAAGAGAGAACGACCGCAGTGGCCCGGTATTATGATTGAAAAACCGCGTGTTATCGAAAGCGATGAAGGAGAAGAAGATACTCGCTATTATGTTGTAAATAAGCAGTATATACGGCTTGAGGAACCAATCATATATATCATTCTTCTCGATTCCTGCAAATCGATCTATGAGAGGTCAAAAACAGTCTTTCTCGATTTTATCGAAAACAAGCTTGTAATTGAATAATCTCATATAACCGGTATAATCGACGCTGGAGATATTATCCGGCGATGTATCATCGTTGCCTGATCTTATTACATAAATAGAATATACAAAACAATAGATATACATAGGCATCGCATCTTTCTAGGAGGTGGATGCTCTTATAGATGTATAGGAGTCTTTGCCCGGTCTGAATCGAGAAATCATCTTATTGTCCGATAAAAGATTCAATGATACACTTGACAGGGTATATATTGTGTATTGTTTATGAATCATAATAAAAATGGAGGTTCGGATGAAAAGAAAAAAAAGATGCAGGGTGGTTGAGGTATATGTGTTTGTCTGTTTCCTGATGATATCGTCGGCCATAACTTCACATACACAGACACTCGGTGATGTGAACAATGACGGAACGGTCAATATTGTCGATGCGCTTGCCGTTGCGCAATATTCGGTACAGATGAATCCATCGCCCTTTTACACTCAGGCGGCGGATGTCGATGCAAGCGGGAGTATCACCATCGTCGACGCCCTTCTCGTGGCCCAGTATTATGTGGGAATCATCAATCAGTTCCCGGGGGCACAGACAAATCCCCCGACACCGGTCCCGACGCAGGTGGTAACGACCACCACCACTACAACGACGACGTCGACGGGCGGTAGCGGCGGCGGGGAGGTGACGAAAAGCGGAAGCACATGGAACGCGACGGTGAACGGGTCCAGTGTCTATACTGGGAACAAAATGTTCGATGCGGTCAATGCGTGCATTAACGGGCTCGGTTCTGGAACGGTGAATATAAGGAGTTCCGGGGATTCCGGGCCGGGAACCGGCGATATTTATGCGATAAAACCCTCAAACAATATAACGCTAGATTTTCACGGGAATACGGTAAACTGTAACGGGGACGAATATATCGTCTGTGTCCAGGCCGATAATAAAAGCAATATCGCGGTTCGCAACCTGGTCGTTACGGGCAACCCTCGTTACGGGATTTGGTTCCGGACATGCAGCGGTATCGATATTCATTCGATTACCATGAACCTGTCGGGTGGATTGGGTATTCGTGTGGATGACAGCAAGGGCGGGTGGTCGAGGGATTTGAGCGCCGACAATATCAACATCACGGGTGCGGGCAATCACGCTTTTGAGACCTACGGGGTCGACGGGATCGAGATCGGGACCGTGAACGCGACCGATGTCGCGTATTGCGGTGTGCTGTTGAACAATTCGAGAAACGCGACGGTCGGAACCGTGAACGGTATCAGGTGCTGTCCTGGCGGCGGGTATGCCGCGTTCAGGTGCGCGAACAGCAATGGACCGAACATCAGGGTGAACAGGGTATACGCGCGGGGATGCGGTCGAGGTTTTTTCAGTGTTTCCGGAAGTACCGATTGTACGATCGACAGCGTCGATATTGCCGATTGTACGGATATCGGTATATGGATACAGGATTCGACAAATACACATGTGAACGGCGGAACGGTCTCAAACAATGCCAACGGATGCTGGGCGATCACAGGAGACAGCTCGGGGAGTTCGGTGAATGTTTCCTGCAACTGACCGTACATAACGCCATCGCATTATAACGTCCGATCCTACCCGTAAGGACGACAGCTATATGTCATGTTTTTATTATAAATCGGTTATAATACATAGCTTTGATAATCGGGATAAAAAAGAAAGGAAACCGTCATGCATAAAACCATAAAACTATCGATGTTACTTGTATTGATCCTTCTCCCCTTTATCCTCACGGCCCAGGAAAATCCGGGGGATGTCTGGTGTGTTATTCCGGACGGGATCGAGGTGGGAGATCACTTTGTTTTCGAGATTCGCGTGAATACCGGCAGCCAGATGCTTGCAGCCTATGGTATAGAAATTCACCTGGACTTCAGGTATTACGAAATGTATCATCTTGATGAGGCGTACTACGGAATCGTCGCGGGACCTGCCGGATTTCTCTCCGTCGCATCACCGGGTACCGATTATTTTATCTGTCAGGGTTTTGATACGAGTGGTGTGGGACCAGGTACGAGTCTCCATCTTCTTAACGTCCACTGCACCGCGCTTGAAAATGGGGTGAGTCTTGTAACACTAAAAATCAATGATCTCAGTGATGCAAATACCGACACGATCGGAACACCGCGTGCAATAAACGGATGCCTGACAATCGGAAGCAACGGGATCGCCGGCGATGTGAACCAGAGCGGGGAGGTGAACATCATCGATGCCCTGCTTGTCGCGAAATACTATACCATGTTCGTCACGGAAACCCCCATCGATACCGGTGTGGCGGACGTGAACGGGAACGGGAATATCGACATCGTTGACGCTCTCCTCATCGCTCAATACTACGTGGGACTGATCGGACCGCTTCCTTTTTCGGGCACCCCCCATCCGGCACAGGACCCGACCCCGGTACCGGGAGGAGACCCCACCCCGACACCTGAGACGATAGATGTCCCGGATGAAAATCTTGCCCAGGCAATCCGGACTACCTGCATGCTTCCTGCTGGCGAACCCATTCCGCGGAGCGAGCTCGAAGCGTTGACAAGTAACTACTTTTACCGACGGGAAATCTCGGACATTACCGGACTCGAGTATTGTACCTCGATTACCGATCTCAGATTAAGTTACAATCAGATCACGGATCTGGGTCCCCTTGCGGGCCTGAAGCAATTGAGTGTTCTTTATCTGGGGGACAATTCGATTTCCGATCTCACCCCGTTATCGGGACTCGACGGGTTGACCGAATTATACCTCTTCGATAACGAAATCGAAGACATTACGCCGCTTGAATTGCTGAGGAATCTTCTCCTTCTCCAGTTGGGCAACAACGCGATATCGGACATCGGTCCTCTTGCCGGTCTCGAAAATCTTTCCGAACTCTGGCTGCATGGAAACGCGGTCAGTGATATATCGGTCATAGGCGGCCTGACAAAATTGACTTACCTGAATCTGAATGAGAATGAGTTGGAGGATATCGGCGCGGTTTCAGATCTGCCGCTGTTGAAAGAGATTCATTTCGAGAATAATAACGTGAGCGACATCAGTGCGTTGTTTCGGTGTCCCGCTCTGCAGTCGATTTATATGAGGAATAATCCGATTTCGGAAGAAGATTACCAGGCGCTCGATGCGGCATTTCCCGACGCTTTTATCAGATATTGAGACGGTCTTGAGGGGCTACATATCGGAATAACCAATGTAAAAACGGGAAGCGGACCGTTTTACGATGCCGGAGATTCATCCGAAAAACCGATGTCGCGGAAATGGCGGTATATAACTTTTTTTAACGCCTTCATCTGCGCTTCGAGAAAGCGTTCGTTTTCCTTTTTATCGTGATAGGCTTCGCATATCGTCCCTCCGAACATGAATGTCCGGTAGACATCATATCCGAACTCGCCGTCATATTCCTTTTTATACGTACTCAGTATCTTCGCTTTCATTCTGACCGGGAAAAAGGGTTCGCGTTGTCGATGATCCGGTGCGGGAATGATGACTGATTTTTCGGGATAAACACCGTACGGGTTTAACCTGTTCTGCCAGAGTGGGGTATAATAGGCGGAGTTCATCTTAAGACGTGATGTCCGTTCGCTTTTCGGACAATACGTACTGACGACTTCGATATACTCGAGAACGACAACGTCCCACATTTTCGTTCCGATCGAGATCTTGCCGACCGTTTCCGTTTCGTGTCCGCCGGAGTTTCCGGTGGTATCGTATTGTTCCACGATTTCACCCTGAACACCGTAGACATAGTTTGAAAAGTAATTCCAGTCGGCTTTTCCGATGCGAAGCATTTCTTCTGCATTGACCTCGAATTCGGGCCCCGCCGCGCTTTTTTTGTATCCGAACGGTACACCCCGTTGCCGCGTAATCGGAAGATATATCTGATGGTAACCGAAAAAGACGTTAAACCAGATCGATCGCGAATCGCTGTAATCGCAGATACGGCTTTCTGGGCTTCCGGGCCGGGATATTACCGCGGACTGGCAAAACGGATAACCCGATATTCGAAACGGTCGGGGCGAAGCGGATTGTTCGACAGGATTTTATTCGGGTCCGATTTCTTTCTCTGCCTGCTCAAAGATCGTTCCAACAATCACTATCTCAAAACCCTGTCGCGGTTCGGAGAAGCAGATCCCACGGTGATGATGAAGCTAGGTCATGATAATCCGAAGCGCTTTCTCTTCGGGTGAAAGCTTTTTTTTTGCAAAAAGCAATTTATTTTCTTAAAATAGAAGTATGAAAAGTCTCGGGATCAAATTGGGTATTCTCTATCTTTTCCTTGCCATTATAAATATTTCGTTTTTTACCATTCTCATTCATATTAATCAGGTCGACCTGATCGTGAAGATAAAAAAATACGAGTCGATCCAGTTCGCATCGGATATCTCCTCTGAAATCCATGAGTTCGTCTCGACTATTAACCAAAGCCTCGATCAATACCCAGTTGTCGCGGCTTTGGAAAAGGCTGTGGAAGAAGCATGCTTGAGGATTTTGGGCAAAACTGATTTTATTCTGTTTAATGCGGATAAAAGAGTGATATTTGAATCGAATCCCGGGGACTTCTCTTTCGACGAAAACTATGTCATGGAAGCCCAGAACGCAATAACAAAACGGGAGTTTTCAAACAGGCTGTTTACCGCATCGTTTATCAACGACAGGGAAATCCATTTTTATGTCCCGCTCGATATATTGAATATCGACCCCGTCATCCTCCTGTTCAGGCTTGATGTTTCCGATATCCATGAAAACCTTGGAATCATTTATCGTATCGTGACGATTTTCATTGTTTGTATCATGATTTTTCATGTCCTGTTCGGGATTATCCTTCACCGGATAGTGCTTTCTCCCATCAATATTCTCTCCGCGCGCAGTCTGGATATCAGTCAGGGCGACTACTCGGCGCGGGTTAACCTCAAGCGGTCGGATGAGTTCGGAAATCTTACCGCCGCGTTCAACAGGATGGCCCAATCGATTCAGGAAAAAATCGAATATCTCGACAGGATGAAAACACGGCTCGAGATCGAACTCCATATGGCATCCGAGGTACAGAAATCGATTTATCCCAAATTAAGGAAAACAAAATATTTCGATATCGCGATTCATCACCGGCCGCTTATCGAGGTAAGCGGTGATTATCATGATATCTTTTCAATCGGGAACGATCGCTATGGATTCATCATAGCCGATGTCTGCGGGCATGGGGTATCGGCAGCCCTTATTACGATGCTTATCAAGGAAAAGTGCGAGGAAATCGCCGGAACCTGCACGGATACAAGAGAATTTTTAAAACAGATCAATCATGTTTTCGGCGATATGGTCAGTACATACGACAAGTTCTTTTCCGCTTTTTACATGATTTTCGACGGGAAAGCAAGCTCGATCTCATACACGAGTGCCGGACATATGAGTGCCTTTGCCGTCAGGGAAGACAAGATTATCAAACTCAATACACAGGGCTTCATGATAGGATTTTCTAAAAACTTCAGTGAAAGTTTCGAATCAAAAAGCATGGATCTGGCAGATAATGATAAAATCTGCATTATGACGGACGGTATTTATGAAGTATTGAACGCAGAACGGGATCAATACGGATACAGGCGATTAATTGACCTCTCCCTGAAAACGGCGATGCTGCCCGCTGACGAAATGCTTAAAGTCATTCTTTCGGACACTTCCGCTTTCAGGGGAGATTGCGAACGGAACGACGATGAAACCATGATCATCATCGATGTCAAGAAACGGGAGGAGCGCGGCCAGGCGGGATGACGGCAAGGATTAAAAGCTGGCTTTTTTTCATCATTCTCTGTATTGCCTCAGGGATTATTGTCCTGGGAATGGTGATATTGAACAACAATGTGACGAAAATCGGTATTGTCGAATTGAACGGATTTCTCAATGACGTCAACAGGGAAGAATCGAATATCGACTACCTCGGTATGGTGAGTAAATTCAAACTCCAGATGGATTTATACCGGGACACGATCGACCAGCACGAGAAGGATAAAAAGGAATTGCGAGTGGCAATGGCGATTTCGAGTTACAGCGACTCCCTTCTCATTTACAACAGGGAAAATTTCACGATACTTACCGATGCCGTCATGTTCGTCATCAATCTTTTCAGAGTGATCCTCGATAAACCGGCTCTTTCACTCGATTCGGAAAATCTGACCGACAACGACCTGACCCTGGCTTATTATTACGAAAGGAATTATTATTACGACAAAGCGCTCGATATCTATGACCGGACGTTGAAAAATACAGATTCCGATGAAAAAAAAATACCGATCATCCTGATCCATAAGGCGTTTTGTCTTGCCCTGACGGGAAGGATGGATGAAGCGAGGGCTCTCTTAAAGGCCGTCATAGAACAATATACCAATGAAAACGCCGCGTTTACCGCCGCACTCCTTCTCCAGTATATCATTTTTTTTCAGCAGGAAATCGACAAAACAAAGGCTTCCGACGCGAGCGACCTGGAAAAATCTGAAAAACTCTACAAATTAATCGCCTATGACGATGCCATCGAAATTCTCGATTCGATGCTGGTTCAGGATGAAGAACAGAAGGATAAAATACAGTACCTGAAAGCCCGCTGTTATGAAGAAACCGGGGAAAAGGAAAAGGCGTATGAGATTTATCAGGAAATTATAGAAGAAGACGGCGATTCGGAAATAGCCGAGCTTTCCAACAACCGGATGCTTATCATAGGAATACTGGATAAACAGCTCGAACGGTTGAAAGAGCTTGCGGAGGAAAACAACAGGAAAATTCAGTCGGACGGGTTTTCGGAGATACTCGAGGTGACGGACCAGTATGAAGAGACGGCGGACGAATCATTTCAGGACGCCTTGATCGAAAGGGAGATTGAGAAGGGTGATGAGGATAAACCGGGAGAGGCAGTTGAAACGTTTGTCGAAAAAGCCGTTGCCGAAATCAAGAAAAAGGAAGCGGAACCGACGGCGGCGGTTCAACCGACCCCCGTAAATAGAACGGCGACACCCCGCGGGACGGCGGGTGAGGGAAGAACGCCTGTTCCGGAAAAGACCGTGGTATCGGAGATTACCCCCGTTCCCGTACAAACACCGCCGCCCAACCTCGACCAGGTGAAGACGGAAAAAGAGGACGGTTCCTACCTGATCACCCATAAATCAAAGGAAGGCATTTCGTTTAAAATTGATTATTACAGCAAAGCGGGCGTGCTTCAGTATTATATCGAATATATTTATGATTATGACGGTAAAATCGTCGGGGTGGTGAAAAAAGATGACAAGGGCAATATTATCGATTGATCCTCACCGAATGGGTTTATCGGCCGGTTTTATTCGGGACGCCGCGGGTTATCACGCTGATCATGATATAGTACCGGTCATCGGTAATGATATTTCCGACGGGATTCAATTGTACCTGCGATTCCGGAACACCGCGCTCGATAAGATAGGTTTTTACCGCCAGCGCCCTCAATTTGCACAATTCCAGTTCCCTGATGGGGTCCATGATTAATTCGGAATATCCGCTTATCGAAACGACAAGTCCGGGTTCATCGATAAGGACGGCGGCGATATCATTCAGAAGCGGCAGTGATTGTTCCGAAAGCTTTTCATCAGTGAAATCGATATCGTAGAAATTGAGTGTGTCGCCCGGTGAAGCGTCGATCAGCTTTTTTACCGCCGGATTGTTTATGTGGTTTCCCTCCCGGTCGTTCCCGGAATTATCGTTTATATCCGAATCGTCATGCGGTTCAACGGAATCGGTACCGGGATGTACGGGAGGAATATCGCCCCGGATATTGTTAATGAGGAAAGTCTTGCCGCGTTGTTTCCCGATATTTATGGTAAGGCCGATGTGACCCCGAACCATCCATGATTGTATGGCTTCAGGGAGTATTTCGTTGGCATATCCCCAGTATAAGGCGTCGATTTCCGCGAAGATCCGCAGCCACGGGATACCCGGATTGTATGTCGTTCTTATCCCCAGGATATTCGCGCAGTTTTCCGTTACCGATGAGGAGGTGACAAAAAGCTGAAGCCGTTCGATGACGTCAAGCTGCAAATTTCCGGTCAAAAAAAATGTCGAACCGAGCAGAAACTCGATTCCGAACAGGCTTTTCCCAAGCCAGCCGGAATCGTCGTAATTAAAGGAGGAATTGTTCCATAATACACCCGCGCCGGCCTGAAGGCGAAGCCATGAGGTCATTTCGAAGGAGGTAACGATATCGCTGCCCGTATTCAGCCATGCACCGATCAATTGCCCGGTATCACGAGAGCTGTTGAAGCTGACATACTCACTCGTCAGATCCAGACCGACTGAAAACCAGTCGAATCTGATTCCCCCCGCCCATGCCGTTGAAAACGAGATACCGTTGAGTTCATATTGAGTTTCATAGAACCATGGGGCACTCTGGAGGTCGCCCTCGAGGTAGAGATCGATGTCGCTCCATATGGTATACTGCGATAAGACGCATAATATAATAATGAAAAACGCGGTTTTCCTTCTCACGCTATCCGTTTCTTTATATCAATATGCCTTACTCCGATATTGTCCTCAGCCGTTATCCCTATTCCCGGTCCCGTTTCCTGCCGCCGGATGCATGATAAAATAGGGATATAGTTAAATTTAACAGCTTGCCGCCGAAAAATCAAATTTTCAAGATAAAAAACAGCGTTATACCGTCAAAGAAAAAAAGAAGGACACCGATACCCCCTATAACGCGGGAGCGAATGCCGCCGCGGCCGTTACCTGTTTTCCGGCCGAGGAGTCCGTCGACCATCCGTTCGTCACCGAATCTGCCGCAGGAACCTCGCGCGTCGATCCGGCAAACGAACCGCCGTTTTTACTATTCGCCTGAACGGTCTGGTCTGGATGCGAGGGTGCGACCGTTCCGTCGTTATTTTCGTCCTGGTATCCGTCGAATATCCAGGCGCCGTTTGACACGGTGGTGATACCCAGGGAAATGAGATTCGCCGAATCCGTCGCTTCGGAAGCGGTGGTTTCGGGGGCGGCCTGTTTTACGTTGATGACCGATATCCCGTACATGGCGCATTTCACCTCTTCCGATGAGGTCGCCTGTATTTCATACATGCTGCCGGATAGGGCCGGCAGGTCGTTATCGAGCATATACCATACTTCGGCCATGACGAGACTGCCGCCGCCCGTGATGTTTCTCGTAACGGCGCGGGTCATCTGCTTGTGGTCAAAGGTAACCGCTGTCGAAGGAAGGGTGTCATTATCGCTTTCGATTCCAACGGCAACGATGACGAGTCTGTTGTTTCCCGAATCATAATTGAGATCAATATAAAAGGTGAACGTGGTCCCGGTATAACCACTCGAAGTAAATGTGGCCTTGTAATCCTTGGCAATCGGTTCGTACGATGGTTCGGGTGTCGGAGCCGGAGAAGGATTCGCAGTGGATTCCGGCGGGATAAAGGTGGTTATATGAAAGGGATTGTAGAGTTCACATCCGGAGAAACAGACAATAAAAGGAATTATCAGAAGCAACAGCGGTATCTTTTTCATTCCCCCATCCCTTTCCGGCACCTCGCCGTTTCATAAAGCGTATATGTGTCGTTTTTTTATTCGAACGGGCTACATGAAATCCTTTATAAGATACGGTTTTTTGTAATTTTCATCATTCCATTGATTAATATAATGCAATTTTTCCCTGTTTTCAAATAGTATGTATCATGCCTGCAACTCAATACTGATCGGCGTATTTCCACCAGGCGATCGTCCCGATTGTTCCGGCCAGGCATGTTGTCACAAGAATGACATAGCTCGCCGCCGAGAGTTCGCTGCCGGGCCCTTCGACCGCGCCGGCATAGAGCATCGGAACGGCCCAGGGGAAATATGGCCCTAGGCCGATGTTGCCGAAGAGGTTGGCGAAGCCCATGCAGCCGATCACGAACCCGACCGGCGCCAGGTAGCCGTGTCCGGCTGACGCGATAAAGGCGGCGGGCGGGGCGAGCAGCAGCGAAAGCAGCGCGGTCGTCACGCAGATACGGATATAGTCGAAAAGCGCCTGTTCCGACCAGAGGGGGAGCTTGATAATGAATCCGGCCAGAAGCCCGGTGGCGATGATAATGACGCTTATCAAAAGACTCCAGACCGCCGTGGCGAGCAGTTTGGATATGACGATACTTGTCCGGGAAGAGGGCAGTGCGAGTATGTCTTTTACCGTTTTATCAGAGTATTCCCTGCCGAAAATCCAGGCGACGACGAAACCGAACAGGATAATACCGAGAATGCCGATGATCATTTCGAGAAAACCGAAATAGGACGGCCAGTCCGCGGACACGGCCGCAAGATCGACCTTGGTTTTCAACAGACCCGGGGGAAGGATATCCGGGTGCATGATGAAGTACATGAACATTCCCATGATCGCGGAAATAAAAACCGAAATGCCGATGGTAATGATGAAAATCAAGGATTTTCGTATTTTCAGCAGTTCGATACCGAGTGATGCCGTTATATCTCGTATCATTGTTCTTCTCCTATAACCCTTAAAAAGTACGATTCCAGGTTCTCCCTGTGCACCTCGAGGTAAAACGGGGGAAACCCGCCGTTCACCAGCATTGCATTGATGCGTTCCGGGTTCAGGCAGGCGCCCGGATCGTCCACCCGAAGCGGCCCGCTCTCCTCGTCACTGACAATGACCCCCCTGCCGTTCAGCAGGGCGGCCGCCCCGTTCCTGTCCCGTGCGTCGATGAGAAGAGATTTTTTGAGAAACGAATCAAGTTTGTCCGTGTCGATCTCCTGGACCATGACGCCTTTGTGTATGATTCCGATCCTTGTCGCGGTTTTGGCGATTTCGGCGAGGTTGTGACTCGAAACGAAAACCGTCACCCCCCGGTTTTCCGCGTAATCCTTCAAAAGCTCGCGGATTTCGACGATACCGGCCGGATCGAGGCCATTGGACGGTTCGTCGAGAATCAGGACTTCCGGATGGTGCATCAAGGCTTTCGCCAGACCCAGGCGCTGGGAATTCCCGTGGGAAAGATGACGCGCCTTCACATTCCTATACTCGTTTAATTTTAAAAGACCGATAATTTCCGTTACCGTATGCTTTTCGTTCAGCCTGCGCAGTCTGCTTACGGCGGCGAGATTTTCGCGGACCGTCAGTTCAGGGTAGGAAAAGGGGAGTTCGACCAGGTAACCGACCTTTTCCCAGGGTCCCGTCCTTCCCGGGAGGATTCGTTTTCCGCACAGCCGGACTTCTCCCGAAAGCGGCTGCACCAGGCCTAAAAGCATGCGGATGGTGGTCGTTTTTCCCGCGCCGTTCAAACCGAGAAATCCGTAGATTTCGCCCTTTTTTACGGTAAGCGAGACATTGTCGACCGCCTTGAGGCTTTTGAAATGCTTTGTCAAACCGGAGGTGACTATCACATTACCGTTATATCCTGTCGTTGACATGAACGTCTCCTTTACTTCGTTATCAGATAATCGCCGAGCATATCGATAAACATCGCTTTCGTTGCTGCATATTCCTCCTGCGTGTAGTCCTCCCGGTGCAGAACCAGGTAGAAGATGAGTTTCGTCACCCCGGTAAAACCCTTCATATCGAGTGTCCTGAAAACACCTTTTTTATTCCATGTTTGGTAAAACGTCTCGAACACCTCGTAATCCTGCGCCATATGGTCCTTGATCCTCTTTTCGGGCAGTTTTCTCATCAGATATTCCATATCCGAGGAGATAAGCCGTTTAAAAATCGGGGTGCTTTCCATCAATGTAAAAAAACCATCGAGAAAGGCCTTGAAACTCTCGCGGGGGGATTCGCTTTCCGGAAATACTTCCCCGAAAAGCTTCGCCTTGAATTCACGTTCGGTTTTTTCCAGAATATCGAAAAAAAGCTCTTCTTTTGAATTGAAAAAGGAATAAAACGACCCTTTGGAAATTCCCGAGGCCCCTGCGATGTCATCCACCGTCGTTTTCTGGACGCCGTATTGATCGAAAAGCCGTGCGCCTTCGGTTAACAACTTGTCCCTGATTAATTCCTTTTCCTGTTCCGTAAAACCTTTCGGCATATCACCTATCCTTATATTCTATATGACTATATAAGGAAATATAGTCATATGGATATTAACATGATATGGTTTAAAAGTCAAGCGTTTGTATTATTCGGTTTTCCTACTCCAAATGACCCAACCACCACTCGGCACTTATTATTGAGAGATGTGCTTCTTTTTTATATATGTGAGAATCAAGTACAACCTGTATTCCGGGAATTCCAAGCAGTTCGGAAAAATAGCGCAGGTTTTTACCGAAATGATTATCCGAGACTTTCGCTTCTACAAGAAACCATGGCCTATTGTCTTTCTGTACCAGAAAATCAACCTCTTTTCCGTCTCTTGTATGAATATAATAAAGGCCGCAGTTGGCAAGTCCTAAATCCGTCCAGAGGGTGACGGCTTTAAACAGATGACTCGCCACGAGATTCTCAAATCTCTTTCCGATATTATCAAGCTGGGACCAATCCCAGAGATAGTATTTTGGTCTTTTCCGGATGCTTCTGGTGATCTGTTTTGAATATGGCTGTATTTTATACACAATGTACAATTTTTCAAATACGGACAACCAGGATTGAATGGTGGGGACGGAAACGTTCAGGTCCTGTGAAAGTGACGTGTAACTGAATAATGAACCGATTCGTTCGGGAAGTAATACCATGAGGTTTTCCACGATACTTACAAGTTGAATATCCGATAATTCTCTGAGATCTTCCCTGACCAGCAATGCCCTTCTCTGGTTCGACCATCGTCTGTGTTCCTGCTCGGATTGTGAAATAAAAGGTTCAGGGAAACCTCCGAAATGGATCAGTTCATCGAGCCCCCGTCGATTTTTTACCGGTGCATGGATATCTTCGGGTAATGAAATTTTTTTCTTATTCAATTCCGCCAGAGTGAATGGATGTAAATGATACAAATAGTATCTCCCCAAAAGGCTGTCGCCGGATTTCTGATATATATCCAGTCTGGCGCTTCCCGTCAACAAGATATGTAATGTTTCCCGGTACTTGTCATATACTCCTTTCAAATAGCTTTTCCACCGCTGGTATTTATGGAACTCATCCAGACAGACCCAGGCATCTTTATTATATTCTTTTTTGAATATTTTTCTTCTGTCGTCATTGTTGTCATATAATAAATAAATTCCATTTTTTGCATTGATGATTCTTTTTCCTAATGTCGTTTTTCCCACCTGCCGCGGACCTGCAATGAAAACCATTTTTTTATCGAGATCATCGACAAGATGTTGTTCGATATTATGTTTTAACATCATGGTGAGAGTATAATTATTTTTACGGCAAATGTAAAGCGGTATATATAAATGCCGGACAAATATAAAGCATGATTTATATTTGTCTCGCTTTCACAATAATTAAGGATGTGATTTTATGAACGAAAATAAAGATTGACAATGCGGCAATATTGTATATGCTTCATGACAGAGAATATGAAAACAATTCCGGATATGCAAAAGACGAAATATGGTTTACTAATGGGTATCATTCTCTGTATCTCCTGCCTGTCGCCGCCCGCGGTTGAAAAAGAGATATGGCAGCGTATAAACCGTGAATTACAGACTATTTTGTCCGAGGACGATGGTTTGAGGATCACGAACCTGAGGGGTTTTTATTATCCCGGTATGGGTATGTATATCCGGGGATATTATGACGGCGTCCTGGATATAATGGAATATTTCAAACCGGATACTGACTATGACGGTGTGGAAGGTTCAGTTACCGTTCTCAATGATTGCGGCTATTTGATGTACAGGCTCGTTGATATCCGGGACCTGGATGAAAATGATTCGTTTTTTTTCTTTATAACGAATGGAGAGGACGAATTGTTCCGGATGTGGAAAATGGAAGAGGCGCTTTCATTGGTTGCCAGGTTGAAATCGGATGAGTCAATGATCACAATGTTTCCACTCGAAGAGTTGATAAAAATCGGTATATTAAACGGCCGTTTTTCCACGGGAGAGGGCATCGAGTTTTACGATACAATGAACGAAGCATCGATCACGCTGAGGGAATCCATGCGATCCTTCGGTTTTTCTCACATTGACGCTTTTATCTTTCCGGGAATCAGTTTGTGTTTTATATGCGAGATCGATGAGATATCGGAAGAAAAGCAAAACGAAGTTGATTCTCTTTTTTTAACGCAGAACGGGAACGATATACCCTTTATTACGGTTTACCAGAAAAGAAAAGACGTGTCGGTTGTGTATTCGTATGATATAGAAAACCATGGGTATAAATATATCGTGTATGACGAATAGTCCGGGCGGTATATCGGTTTTGCTGCATTTCGCTTTCTTCGAGATTTTACGAAAGCATCGAATATTTTCCGGGAGACTGCCTTTTATATAACCAGCACCTTTTTCCCCTGCTTTTCAGCGATCCTGCGTGCCTGGAGACAGAAGCTTTCGAACCGCGCTTCGAGAAGCTGCGGGTAGGGGTTGCCGTCCGCCTCGATGGTGAGAAACGGGATCCGTTCCTGCGCGGAAAAACCGTTCGGCGAGTAGCCGCTTCCGGCCATCCGGTAGGCCTCCCGTTTCGATTCCATGTCCGCGTTGTTCGAGATGACCGCTTCGGTGAACCGGACGGGCATGCACCCGAAGGGCCCGATATTGACGATACCCGCGTAATGTTCCAGTGAATCCCGCAGCATGACGCCCATGATGAGTCCGGGCTCTCCTTTGAGATGGTTCGGGACAATATGCTTCGAATATCGCACGATATCCGCGATATTGATTTCCTCGGGTTTGAATAATCCGGAAGCCGCCATAATATTCTTGATTTTCCTGTCGATATGCTTCTGGGTTTTGTCGGAAATCGTGAACTCGAGCCATCCAAGAAAGGTGTGGTCGGCGATATGGAGGCCGTTTTTAATCATGTAGTTGAGGTAGTAGATCCACTCGCTCACGTGAGAGACCCGGGCGATAAATCCGCGTTCGGCAAGTCTGCGGGCGATATGCTGATTCGAAAACGAATCACGCCGCACGAATATTTCTCCCATCACCATGACGTGGGGGGCTTCTTCGAGGGGTATTTTCAGCTTGACTTCTTCCCTGAGCCGTATTGCCGATTCCCTGAGTTGCCGGTACAGGGACTTTTTCAGCCTTCCGGCCAGGACATCGCCCGCCTTTACGTATTCCTCTTCGAGGACGGCAAGACCCTTTTCCGGGTCCTCGGCGACCGTCATGATCGTGTTGCGGATGTCGTCGAAAACGTCCCCCGTCACGAGCGCCTTCCATGCGGGAAGCGCGAAGGCGGGGCCCAGCCCGGCGTACCGCTCCTCGTTTGCAAGAGAAATGATCGCCACATCCTCCAGTTTTTTCTCCCGGATCAATATTTTCATGTACACATGGTACTGTCCCAGGCGGCAGTAACCGGCGGCCCTCGGCTGAAAGACGATGAGTTTCTCGCCGGGTTTCTTCTTTTTTTCGATATAGTCGAGCATGAATCCCACGCAGATGATCATGGGAAGGCATTCCTTGCAGGTCGTCACGCCGCGGCCCGCCCTCAGGACGTCCGCGTCCGCGATGGGCAGCGCTTCGGCGCGGATTCCGAGTTTCGAAAAGACATCCGCTACAAGACGGTTGTTGTAATCGCCCATCGAGGGGAGAATCATCTTCACATCGGGATGCGTCAGGGAAAAACGTTTCCCCTTCGAATCGATATAAGTGGCGCCCTTGTTGTCGACGACGATCTCTGCCGGCCTGAAGCCATTTACCTCGATATCCCGCACGTTCTTCTGTACCTGAATGTAATTGTGAATGATGTCGAGAAAGGCCTCTATCCTCGTGTTGATGCCCGCGTCCGCCGTGTGGCCGTCGAGTTCGAGGGTAAGAGAGGGTTTCGTTTCCATGATCCGCCTGAAATAGGAGACGAGCAGCGAGTCGATCGCGCAGAGAAAATTGGTGATATAAATCCCGAACAGCTGCCGGTCTTTTTTGACGAGCTGCGAGGCCCGGATTACCTGATTGCCCATTTCCCAATGCATGTAGTCATGGTGGGGCGGAGCGATCTCTTCCTTGTCGTACGGGAGCATATCGTAGGGAATGACCATGTAGCCCCGGCTTGTCAGCTTTTTGGGAATTCCCTTGTTTGCCAGTTCGGCAAAGGCATTATAGGGCCTTCCGATCAGGACCGTCGCGATTTTTTCGGGGTCGCGGTGAAGCTCGTCCAGAACCTTTTTCCCGATCTGTCTGAGTTCTTCTTCAAAGGCTTCCTGTACGGCGACCGCCCTGGTAAAGGCCTCGTTCGCCTTTTTTCGCGTAAAACCGAGTTTGGCCGCGGTTTCGACGAACGGCTTTCTTCCCTTTTCCCATCCCCCGCCGAAATTGACGGTCGGCGCCAGTATCTTCTCCCGGAGTTTTTTGTCCTTGAAGACCTGCTGCATCCAGAAGGCTTCACCCTGGACAAAGATACAGGTGGCGGAAAACTCCTTTCGTTTGTTTCCCTTCGGGACGTACATCTCCTCGATATGTGGCATGAAATAATAGTCGGGGTTTTTATCGGTGAGGTTGTCGAACAGACCTATCGCGATCTGGGCCGGATAACAGAGGGAGGAGGTCTGCCGGTTGAGGGCCTCCTCGTTCATGCCCTCGGGAACCATGACCGAACACCCCAGTGAGGAAAAGAAATTGTAAAAGAGGGGGAATATCCGGTGCGGGAGAAAGCTTTTGTTGATGCCGATTTTCAGGGCGCCTTCCGGGACCTGAAGAACCGGCGCGTATTTGTCGAAAACAAGCGATTTTCTCAGCTTCACCAGGTCGAGCTTTTCGTCGTCGACATTGATCTTGAAGCGGAGGTTGTAGTAGCGGTTGCATGCGCCGCCGAAAGGATACACCGTGTCCTCGATCCTGATCCTGTTGATCGAACACTTGATATCGCATTTTTCCTTTCCGCCGGCACAGATAAAGGGCTTTTCATAGATCACCTTTCTGCCGATGAGGGTCGCCAGATCGAAGGATTTTTCTTCCATCAGCCCCAATTCGATCCGTTTTTTTAGTTCCAAAGCGACACCGAAGGCGCCCATGAGACCCGGTTCGGGCGGGACGATGATCGGTTTTCGGAGAATGGCGGCCATGGCAAGGGGGACCGCGCGGTTATAGCAGACGCCGCCCTGCATAAAGACCTTTTCACCGACGGGCCGGTGGCCCTTGACCCTGTTCGTGTAATTGAAACAGATCGAATAGACAAGCCCCGCCAGGATATCTTCTTTCGAAATCCCCTCGTGGGTCGCGTTTTTGATATCGGATGAAATAAAAGCCGCGCACTGGTCGTTGAAATTCGGCGGCCGTTCGCCCTTGACAGCGTATTCGGCGATGTCCTCCACGTTGACGTTGAGGGATTCGTGGGCCGCCTCCTCGAGGAACGACCCCGTTCCCGCGGAACACGCCTCGTTCATCGCGTAGTCCGAGGCGACGGAGTTGGTGATATAGGTGTATTTCGCGTCCTGTCCCCCGATTTCGAAAATCGTGTCCACGGAGGCGTCGAAATAAACGGCCGCGGCGGCGTGCGCGATAATTTCGTTGATGATGCCGTCGGTGAGGGAGTAAAGCCCCGCGATCTGACGGCCCGAACCGGTCACCCCGACCCCAACGATGTTCACCGATGTGCCGTGAAGCTGTTCGAGAAGGCTTTTATAGCATTCACGGGAGGCCTCTACCGGGTTCCCGTTTGTCCGGAGGTAAATCGAACCCAGAAAGGCGTTGTCTTTCGTCCGCAGAAGCACGGCTTTTGTCGTCGTGGATCCGACATCGAGACCGATGATACACCGGTCCCCTTCTTCCGCACGGGCATACGGTGTCGTGTTGAAGGTGACGAGATGTTCGAACTTTTTGAGGGGGGGAAGAAAGGTAAAGCCGGAATGTTCCTTGTTGAACAGATCGCCTTTCGAGGCCTCTCCCCGGTCGAACGCTGCAATAGCGGCGCCCAGGGCTTCGAAATACGGGGCCTGTTCCGGAACCACGACGTCGTTCAACTCGTTTTTGATATGGGCGATAACCGCGCTGTTCTGCGCCGTCCCGCCGACAACGAGAATGCGGTTGTTCGGTACTTTGGCGAGCAGTTCGATGATCTTCTGCGCGATCATGTGGCAGAGACCGGCGGTCACGTTCGCGATCGGCTCCCCCTTGTTGAGGGCGTGGGTACAATCGGATTTGCAGAACACCGAGCATCTTCCGCTTACCGCATACGGCGTGCCGGTATGGGCGAGTTCGACCGCCTCGTTTACCTTGAGGTTCATCCGCTTGATCTGCTGGAGGAAAAACTCGCCGGTTCCGGAGGCGCATTTGTTTCCCGTCGAGATACCGGCAATCTTGTGGTCGTGATCGAGCCGGTAAACCATAAAGGTCTCCCCGCCCGCCGCAACGACAGCGTCGAATTTACGGCTTTTGCCGGTAATATAGTCAATGGCGTATTCGACCGCCTCGGGTTCCGTAATTGAAGGAAGGTTGACGAACTGGCGGAATTTTCTTCCCGTGACCAGAACGGGCGTTCCGCCGGTAGTGAGTTCGTTGACGACCTTTGAAAATGTCTCTTTCGGATTGCCTTCATGGGGCCGGATCATTACCTTTTCGACGGTATATGTTCCGTTATTCCGTGATAATTCAACGGCACTGATCGTCGAAGCACCAAGGCAGATACCGAGTGCTTTTGACGTATCCGCTTTTGTTTTTTCATGCATGGGTTTTTGTCCTCTTCACGTAATTTTTTTAATCTGAAAAGATGAAAAAAAGGTAGTGCAAAAAGCGTTTTTTGTCAATAATTTCGGGGAGATAATTATGTTGGCGCTTTTTTGATTACTGCTTTCATTTCACTGTGACAGTCATTAATATATTTCCATATATGCTTTCAATTATGATTTTCTTTTTTTTATCTTGACAAAAGCCTTGTAAAGCATACTCTTATTAAGTGGAGTTTGATTTCCTGTAGAGACTGTCAACCGGGGGTGACAATGTGATGAAAATAATTAAATCAGTCGTTCTTTTCCTTTTCATCTGCGTTCCGGTATTTTCAGAGAACAAACCGATTATCACTGTCCTGGATTTTGAAGCAAGCGGTATTTCGAAGGCGGAAGTCACGGTTTTTGTCGATTACGTTACCTCGCATATCGTCGAAACCGGGAGATATCTTGTTATCGACAGGATGCAGCGGGAAGCGTTATTGGCGGAAATCGAGTTTTCCGTATCGGATTGTACGGATGAAAGCTGCCAGCTGCAGATCGGTAAATTGCTTTCCGCAAGCCAGATAATCGTGGGAAGCATCGGTAAAGTCGGGTCCCGGTACATCCTCAACATGAAGCTTATTGACGTTGAAACGGGGGTTACCCTTAAAACGGCATCGGAAAAATACGGCTCAATCGACGACCTTATCGACGACAGCAAGCGTCTTGCAACGCGCTTTGTCGGCAAGGGAGAAGCCGTTGAAGATACCACGGAGAAAGTAAAAGAAGAGGCGGTTTCCTCGATTGTTTTTGAAAACCTCAGGGAAACAAGTACGGTACTTGTCGACGGGAAAGATAGTACCGGTGCGGTATTACATAACCGTCTGGAATTAGAAGCCGGTAAACATACCATTATCATAATGACGCCCGGAATGAAAGATTTCAAGAAAACCATAACACTCAAGAGCGGTACGGAACAGAAATTGAAGATCGCCTATAAAACCATTCCGGAAAAAGGAAAAACGACCCCGGGCACCTTCGGATTAACCGGATACATCCTCGGAGGAAGCGGTGCCGCGTTTATGGCGGTGAGTCTTGTTCTCAATATGGATGATATCGCCGCCGGCATGACGGATTCGTATGACAGCTACGCTTCAATGAAACACGGAACCTTCGGTTTCATTATCGGCGGCACGGCACTCACCCTCGCCGGGAGTGCAGTGATTATCTCATCCCTGTTGAAACCTTCCGAAACACCGGAAGCGGAGAACGCCCGGCTTCGTTTGTGGGGACTTATCCTGGGCGGCGGCGGTGCCGGATTGGCGGTGCTGGGATTCGTGTTCAATATGGATGATATTGCAGCCGGTATGACGGATTCCTATTCCGGATACACGACGCTAAAGGATATTTCCTTTGGATGCATTATCGGCGGCGCAGGTATATTCGTGACAGGAGGAATCATGTACATTACTTCGTTACTTTCACCCGGCGAAGCGGAAAACAGCAAAGCCGGGGCAACGAAGCTGTCGTTTTATCCGTTATTTGAAAACGGCACTGCAAGTTTAAATCTGCAATATTCATATTGAGGAGAGAATTATGAAGAACATGACAGTTACTCTGATAACACTCCTGCTTATCGTCGGAATAAGCGGATGCGGTTTTCTTCCATTGTCGGAAGACGAATATGATAATAAATACAGTGAAGAACGTGCGCAGAATATAGCCGTCAGGCAGGATACTACCTATTACGGTGAAAGCGATACCTATGATTTCGGGAATGTTAGTTCTAGTAAAGATGTGACATTCACGATTGAAAATTCGGGAGATGATGTTCTTCACCTGACGGGGACACCGACTGTTTCAATCAATGGCAGTAGTGTCTACTCAATTCAGCAATGGCCTCTGGATGCTATCGATCCGGGTACGACATCAGACTTTATATTACGATTTCAAAACGATTATTCTTCTGCGCAAAGAAATGCAGATATTATCATAGCAAGCAACGATCCCGATACAGAATTGTATACATTTCATGTTACCGGTTATGCCGTATGTTGATCGGAGGCATACTATCTTGATTCCTCGGATAAAATGAATCCCTGTAACGATAATCATTTATATAATAGTGAAGAACAATATATTGCCCTCACGGGCACCCCGTATCCGGCAGGCGATGGGGAGGAGTTTGTCTATAATGACAGCGGCAGGTCATTAAGCATCCTGCCGCAGTATCTCTCCGTCTTGTTGCGGCATTGCGGAAGCTTTCAAACCATTAACGCCCATGCGGACAACCTCTGTAAAATCTTCCGGCAACACGGGGGACCCGATACGATTCGTGAGGGTCTGGTCGAACTGCAAAAAACGGGCTTTCTCCGTTCAAAGACGGATATTATAAAAGAAATATCCGCCTCGAGTAAAGAAACGGAATCCCCCCCGCCGATTTCCGCCGTCGCGTGGATCTCCTGCGGAAGGACACGGGTTTTACAGCGCTGCATGGAAGGCTATATCGAAAACAATAACAAATATTGCCGTAAAGCGGCCTGCATGGTTTTCGATGACTCGAAGACCGGGGAACAACAGCAGGCCGTGTGTGCGATGCTGGGCGGGCTCGCTTCCGCGACAAAAGCGGAAATTTATCTCGCAGGCCCGGACGACAAACGAAGGTTCGTAACGGATCTCGTAAAAGAATGCGCCGAAGAAGGTTTGCCTTCGGAGGTGCTGGCCTTTGCCCTTTTTGATGAGTTCGGATACGGTCTTCCTTATGGTGCAAACTATAATGCGCTTCTGCTCGGGACGGCAGGGGACATGGTGATGTGTACGGATGACGATGCGGTTTATAAATTCGCCGAACCGGCCGGTAAAACAGACGGTCTAAAGCTTTTATCAACGTTCGATCCCACGGACCTTGTCTTTTATCCCGACCGTAACGCATTACTCAAAGAATGCCGGTTTTCTGAAACCGATATCATAAGCTGCCATGAAAAACTCCTGGGCCGCTCTCTTTCCCGCTGTGTGGCGGGTACATGGCCGCAGAAGGATATACTGCTGGACGGGGCAGCACCGGTGTTACTGAAATACCTTCGAAATCATCATGTCACGATAGCGGCAACGGCAACCGGCGTCTGCGGTGATTCCGGTTTCCGGTCCCCGTCTGCGATACTCGGATTGGAGGGTATGGCCAGGGATATCGCCATGGCCTCAAAAGAGGCTTACCTTTCCGCCATTCAAAGCAGACAGGTGTTTCGGTCGGCGGCGGCTTATACGGTGAGTTCAGGTGCATATATGATGGCAGGTAACATGGCGCTTGACAACCGGCGGCTGCTTCCCCCGTTTTTTCCCGTCCGCCGCAATACGGAAGGTGTTTTTGCTGCGGTTTTACGGGCCTGTTTTACCGGCAGCCTCATCGGGCATCTGCCGTACGCCGTCTTCCACGATCCGCTTGAAGAACGGAAATTTCAGCATGAGGCAATCCATGATATGTCGTTGAGGATTTCGGAGATCGTCATCCTGCTCGTACAATCCTTCAACCGGGACACAGCCGCCGATGATCCGGAGTCAAAGCTGCATACATTAGGCACTTATTTAATCAACATCGCGGGACTCGGTGCGCCTGATTTCAACGAATATATAAGAATAAGGTGGCTGCCGCACGTAAGCAGGTACATATGCCGGCTGGAAGAACTCCTTGCCTTTTACGATAAACGGCCCGGTTATTGGGCAAAAGACGTTTTCGGGTATATCGAAAAGATGAGACAGTATGTGACGGGCACCTCCTGTATTGCCCTGTCCGGTACGGGGGAGAGAAGCGGCGAAAAAACGATTGTCACACGGTATCAACACCTTGTAAAAAGCTACGGCGAGTTGTTGATTCACTGGCCGTTGATTATCGAAAAAACAAAGAAGCTGAGAAACGAAGGAAAGTATCTGTTGAGAAAGATGTAACAGGGAGTTTGAGATATGGATGCAAAAGAAGGTGTCTTCAATTATACGGCGGCAAGCGGCGTTATTCCCGTCAAGCTGTTCCTCGACAGGGAACTGACGGACAGCATTATCGGAAACAGGAAAATCATCCCGGTACACGTGCAATTGAATCCGACAAACAGGTGCAATCAACGATGCGCGTGGTGCAGTTGTTCGAACAGGGATACCGCAAAGGAGCTTTCATTCGATGATACGGTCGATATAATGACCAGGTTTAAAAAACTGGGATGTAAAAGCGTGACCATTACGGGGGGCGGGGAACCCCTGCTGCACCCGAAGATCAATGACATAATCGAGTACATCCATGAAAAACTTCGTATCAAGACAGGGCTCGTTACCAATGGGATCCGTGCCGGGGATCTTTCGAGAAACAACTGGAACCGGTTGACATGGGTACGCTTTTCGCTTGGCGACGGAAACGACCGGGGAGACGGATATTGGCGCAACATCAAAGACATTACCGGGCAGGCCAAAACGGATTTCTCTTTCAGTTATGTCGTGACAAAGGCGTTCAATCTCGATGCGATTGTCAACATGATCAGGTTCGCAAATGAGTGCGATTTTACCCATATCAGAATAACGACGGATATTCTTTCCGGGGATGCCGGTACCCTTATGGAAACGCTGAAACAACGGGTACATGACCTGGTCGACGACGGACGTGTCATTTACCAGGATCGCGGGCGGTGGACAAAGGGAAGAAAGCAGTGCTATATAAGCCTTTTGAAACCGGTGGTGAGTGCTGACGGCAGATTGTTTCCCTGCTGCGGCAGTCAATATATGCTCGAAAATCCTTCTCGCGATTATACGGGAGAAATGGGGGGCGTGGACCGGATCGAAGAGATAATAGAAAATCAAAGATATTATGACGGGTCCGGATGTTACCGGTGCTTTTATGAACATTACAATTATTATCTGGCTCTTTTATTGAACGGAATAGCCCATAAAGAATTCGTATGATCCGGAAATAAAAAAATCGAACAATAAAGGTTCCCGGGTTGCCCCTGACTATAAAATCAATTCAATTATTTTTGTGATTGTATTGTCGTAGTTTTTAAAATTATCCGCATCAATATTACACAGGAACTCCTTATATTCTTTCCTTACTGCTTTTGCTCCCGCATACCAGTGCAATCCGATAGAGTTATGACCCAATTTATCAAGTGAGTTCTTGTTATATATATCATCCAATTGATAGGAATCAAGAAAATAGACAATATTTTTATCCATATTACAAATAGTCACATGAAACTCTTTTTCCGCTTTTTTTAAACATTGACAATAATTATTCAGAACGGCGGGTCCTGCGGATTGATATTGAAAAAAATCAAAATTAACTTTTGATTTGCTGAAAATATAATTGAACAGATTATTGTCTTTTTTCGATAAAATAAATCCAACCGAATGGTATTCCTGGAAGCAAAGAAATGTATCATAATCACTGTTTTTCTTGATGTTAAGCGCAAGGGCATCCATCGGCTTAAAATAGAGAATATTTATATCACTGAATAAACCTCCTTCGGTACCAAGGAGATGCCATCGAAGAAAATCGGATTTATAATTTTCAGGAAGATCATTTGCCAATCCGATCGATTCAAAATCAAATGCTTTTATCATCACATCCAATTTTTTTAATTCATCCATATACGTTTTTTTTATTTCTTTTTTATTATCTTCAATAGTGTTATCTGCATTCACGGATAATGGTGATATTTCAACCGGAACAAAGAGTGTCATTTCCCATTCACGGTTCAATTTTCGATTACGTCAAGTATTTTTCGCACATTTTTTTCAGGTCCTCTCCCGAAAACGCAAGTTGTTATGCGATAGATTCCTCCTTTCCAAGC